>JABMSA010000661.1 GCA_013202185.1 Planctomycetota bacterium | reverse complement strand
GGCCAGTTGTTTATCCAGTGCCTCCAGTTGTGCCTGCTTCGCTGATATCTCGTCCTGCCGGCGCCGCGCCTTTTGTGCGGCTTCCTTGTCCAGATCCTCGAGGCGCTCGATGCGGTCGAGCTTCTCCTGCATTGCAGCATCGATGCCGGCCGTGCCGCGCCGGAAGAACACGAACGATCCGCCCGGCTCGCCCCCGGCGCCGTGGAGCAGTCCGTACATCGGGCTCTGCCTGGCATTGGCCGAGACGGCGCCCTTGACGCGATCATGTATCTCCTCGGGAAGGACGTACGGGCTGCGGGCATCGCGGAGTGCGGTCAGCAGCCACCACGTATACACGCTCTGGCCTTCGCGGCCGCCGTCCGCGACCGGCTCGACGCCGCCGGCCGTCATTGCACGGCGGCTGATCATGGAGAATGCTCGGCGGACGTTGGCGTCTGTGATCTCGGGCACAATCGTGGGCGCGTTCCTGAAGAACTCGCCGGCGAAGCACGAATCGCTGATGAGCAGGACGTGCCGCGCCGTCATCGCTTTCAGGAGGCGCTTGATCTCTTCGTTGCCGATCCATCGAGCGGGCGTCTGCAGGGTGGCGTCCCAGGGGATCCATGAGCCGGACTTCGTGAGCTTGTCCACATGCCCATGGCCGGCGTAGTAGATGAGCACCGAGTCGTCCGGGCCGGCTTGCTTTACGAGGTCGCGCAGTGCCTGTATGATTCCGTCGCGCGTCGCTTCGGCGTCCAGGAGCAGCCGGCAGTGCTTTTCGTTGAAAGTGTAATCCTTGAGCAGGTCCGACTGCAGGCCCCTGGCGCCGGCTACGGCTGTCTTGAGGTTGAGGTCTTCGTTCCGGTATCGGTCGATGGCTATCGCCAGGAGGTGGAAGGTTCCTATCTCGAGGTCGTCGCCGCCGACGGCCACCACTTCGATGCCTCGGTTGTCGTCGGCCGGCTCGCCGGCGGCCGCCAGAAGAAACAGGCTTGAGCACAATATGAGGAATGAGGTGCGCATCGAATTTCTCCCCTGCACGTCGTTTCTGTTAGTTGCGAAATCCACGGCCCGTGCGCGCCGCATGCCGCTCCGTGCGGCCATGGGTACGCGCGTGATCCTTATTATACCTTGCGGCCGGCGGATGTCAAGCACTTTCTTGCCAGTGTGCAGGCGCCTTCGCGGCCGAAATTTGCGCTGCCAAGACCGCCTTCGGAAGGATTCCCGTTACGAGGCGGCGCGCCAGTGTGGTTCACGCTTTTCATCCAACGCCGGGTGGAACCCAGCGCTATGAAGCAGATCAACGCGCGGTATGACAAAGGATGTGCGCATGCGCGCGAAGGGCGGGCTTTGCAGCTCGGCCCGGCCCGTTGGCGCGGGGCTTGCCATGTGGCACGGGGATGTGTCCGGCGCCAGATGGCAGCTCAACACATGCTTGCGTGCCATGCACGCGTCGCCCGGGATATTTCGTCACCGGCCTGCCACGGCTCCCAGGCGAGGTCAGTCATCGTTTGGAAACTCTCTCACGCTATGCAGAAGTGCAGGCCGAACATGCCCGTTTTGGCGCGGATCTTCACCACCGCAACATTTCGCCCTCGCTTGATATCCACAAGCCCCGGCTTCGTTTCCCCATGATGTCCAAGCCTGATATCAAGCAGGAAATAGGGTAACCGTCCCTAGTTTGTGCAAAACTAGGGACGGTTACCTATTTATTCCAGATGTCAGGCATAGAATCGGCGGGCGTTCCCGGCGTCCGATGGTATTGACGGAAGAGGGCGGGCAGGATTCGGCGGACACGGAAGTCCGTTCGAGGTATCGTCCGCCCCCGAGATGGGCCAGGCCGAGCTGCGAAGCCAACCTACTCGCAGAGCAGGCGCCGCTCGCCCGCGCCGATGCACATTTTTTCTCTTGCGGCGTGGGGCGCTCAACACAGCCCAAATCATCATTCGCCCAACACGCCCCGCCGACCGCACCATGCAACCGAGATGGTCCGGATCATCCTCAACCAAATCCTGCTGCATCGCTTTTCACTTTATTCTCAAGGCTGCTTTGTTACAATATATACTGTACGATGTTTCGAGACGGTCTCGAAAAGGATTCTGAAAGGAGGCTATAGTGCCCGACGTTCTGATTGTGTATTATTCGCGCAGCGGCCACACGCAGCAAATGGCCGAGCTGATCGGCCAGGGTGTGAACGAAGTGGACGGCGT
>JABMSA010000660.1 GCA_013202185.1 Planctomycetota bacterium | reverse complement strand
TACCCATAGCTCACGCTATGGGCTATCATTATGTCGCTCCTTCGGAGCTCGATCGTTGGCCGTCGCACATTGATCCAGCCCGGCAGGGCGGCATAACAATTGCCCACGGCGTGAGCCGTGGGGTCGAATGACGTGGGATCGCCTTCGTCAGCGCTCGCTGCCTCTTGGACTTGAACACTCTCCGCTCTTCTGCTATAGTTTCATCACCAACGAACCCGCGAGCGCGAACGCAAGGAGCAGGAATGACTGAATCAGCAAACACTACCCATACGGACGACCAGGCCGCACGCCTGCGATGGTTCAAGGAAGCACGCTTCGGCATGTTCATTCATTGGGGCCTCTATTCTCAGCTCGGCCGCTGGCACGCCGACGTGCGCAAGGCGAGCCGCCTCGCCAGGAACTCGATTGGAGCTATACCGATCCCGAGGAAAGATAACTGTGGCGGATGCCATGCGGCGGCGCCCGCACACGACGCGCGCCCGGCATCGTAGACCGTGCGCGCTCGAACAGGAACTGCGTTATGATGTTGTTCTCCAGGGCTCTGTGGACTGCTGTGGCGCTGGCGGTGCTGAACATGTCACGCGTTGGCGCTGTCGACGGCATCGCTATCACCACACACTGGAAGCAGGAGCAGCCGAATGCTATCCACGCCCCGCGGTTCGGCGATCTCATCCGGACTGACATAAGGGACGGAAAGGTGGTGGGGTCCACACCGATCTACACCGGGGGCGACGCCGGGTTTGCCTGCATCGGCCCGCTGGGTGATCGCGTGGCTTTCACCAGAAAGGACGGCACTGTAGCCGTCATGAACATCAATGGCGGCCCCGCGATACCCGTGTTGCAGTTGAAGTGGGGAATTGAGCACAACCAGTGGGATCGCGCGCTGCCCTGCATCCAGTGGCCCTACGGACAAGACGGCCAATGGATTTACTACATTGACGTGCCCGGTGAACTGCGGCGGGTAAATGTCCAGACCAGGCAGACAGAAAAGGTTGTCACATTCAACCGCCGAACAAACGAGTTCGGGCTGTCGCTGTACGCCACGAAACGTTCAGGTCTTTTCACCTGCCGTCCGGGTGAGGCCGAAGCGCCGATCTACGACCTGGCGCTGGGCACGGGCGATCTGTGGCGCGTGCCCCAGTTCAGCGAAGGGGGCTCGTGCGGGGTCAGCGTCTCGCCCAACGGGTCGTACATTGCGGCCAACAACGGCGGCCACACAAAGTGCCGCATCGTAGATCGGAACGCGAGAATCAAGTTTGTGTTCACCATCAACCAATGGGCTGGCGACGCTGGGGACGGCTCGCGAATGTGGCAGTGGTTCCGGTGGTCGGTCAACTCGCAGGAATGGATCGCCGTCACGCAGGGCGGGGGTGGCAGCGGGCAGGATCCCATGTGGTACGCCAACGCGGCGCTCTACAACTGGGTGAAAGGCGAACAGATCCACTTGACCCGGAATCCGAAGGGTGAGTTCGACTCGGCTGGAGGCTTCTGGGACGCGAATGCGCCGATCGAGCTTGCTCTCGGCCTGCACTTCGGCGAGGCTCCGTTCACCGTGAAGTTCCCGGCCGTCCCCGAAGGCAACTGGACGTGGGATTTCGGCGATTCGGCAGGCGGCTCAGAAACCGAAGGCGCCGCGAACGGCTCGGTCACACACACGTTCCGCAAGCCCGGCAGCTACACCGTGGCGGCCAGACAGGGGGAGCGCGTGCTGCGCGGAAAGGCAGAGGTCTCCGAGCGGCGCCCGCCGACGGGTACAGCATTCATGGTGGACCAGGCGCACCTGCTTGTCCAGTTCGATGAGCCCGTTCAATTGCTGCCTGACGCGAAACAGAGCCTGAAATCGGGCCTCGGGATCAAAGGCACGAAACTGGCTGAAGAGGGGCGGTCAATGCTGATCGAGCTGGGCGGCAGGCTCAGCGGGGATGATCGCCTTGTCCTGAAGGGCGTGGCCGATCGGGCCCAGGTGCCGAATCCGCTCACGAAAACCGAACTATCGGTGGCATTTCGCGCGTGGGCGGGTGAACCGGGCCTGCTGTTCCTCTGGGAGGCCCGGGGCGAGCCGAATTTCTGCTACGATCCGCAAAGCCAAGGCTTCAGGGAGGTCGACCTACTCACGTGGAAAGACGCGAGATACGACCGCAACGGCGGGGTCGTGCTGAACGGCGGGGCTGCCTTCGCTCTGCGCGCGGGAGCAGGAATCGTCAGCGAGTGCACCAAGGGCAGTGCCGTCACAATCCGGGCCACGATTACGCCCGCAAACATCTACCAGGGAGGTTCCAACGATTCCCGCCGCATCATCGGCCTCAATCGCGCCGGCGGCAGGATCGAAAACGTGAACTTTGCCCTTGGCCAGGAGGCTGATAAGCTGGTCCTTCACATCAGGACGAGGGCGCCCGAAGCGAGGGATGGCGCAGGTGCGGTGCACCGCGTGGAGCTGTGCACGCTTGCCAACCAGGCGCCAAACTGCGTGGCCCTCAGTTATCAGCCGGGAAAACTTGTTTGCTATCTGAACGGCAAGCCGGTAAAACAGACCGACCGGATCCGGGGCACACTGTCGTGGGGTGCCACAGACCCCAAGACCGGCCTGCACTTCGGGGGCCGCGAAGATGTGCCGTTTCCCTGGCGTGGGACACTCGAGGCGGCTGCGATCTCCAGCGGCTTCATCGAGCCAGGTGCAGCCGAGCGCTACTTCACGGCTCGACACAAGGTCATCAAGGCCCGCAAGACGCCTCGCCGGTTTGAACTGAGGGCCCGCCTCCTGGCCGCTACCGCCGTGCCCAAACCTGCCGACATCCTCCCCTACCACAACGCGTTGGTGGTGAACGAATACGCCGTGGAGAAGGTCGTTCGCGGGGAGTTTCGCGGCGAGAAGATCCGCGTGGCACACTGGGGCATTGTGGATTCCGAGCACACTGACATAGCCGGGGCGAAAGTCGGCGACTCCACGCATTTCGTGGTCGAAGCATTCGCTGAGCATACCGAGTTGGAGTCCGAGCAACTGTTCGACGGCCTCCCTCCGAACTACGATGCCGAGCTATACGTTGACGTGACGATTCGCCCCTCCGGCCCGCCGCGGTTGGTCCGAATCACTGTTCGACCCAGCGAAGTATGGCTGCCGCTGAACGATAAGTTCCAGTTCGCCGCTACCCTGCTCGATCAGTACGGCAATCCGATAAACTCCAGGATACGATGGTCTGCGGCAGGGGGCGGGCGGATCACGGGCCCCTACGGTGCGGGTGCTCGCTTCATCGAGTGCAGGCAGCCCGGTGAGGGCACCATTGACGAGGCCGGGCTCTTCACCAGCACCGGCAAGCCCGGCGCCGTCACGATCACTGCTGCAGGGGCGGACGATCCATCCGTCATGTCAAGCGCGGTCGTCGGAATCGGCCACTATCCGGCCGTCAATCCCGCGGCATCAGTGCCTCTCAGGCTGGGAATGCACAACCGCGGAACGGCGCCGTTCATCGGTGACATTGACCGCGTCCGGTTCTATGCCCGCGCACTGTCGGCAAGGGAGGTAGCCGATCATGCCGCAGGGAAAGGACTTGACGAGAAAGACGGCCTGGTCGCCGACTGGACGTTCGATGGCCCCCGGAATGATGCCTACCCCAACCTCGCAGGCGAGGGGCTGGCCGCCAAGGTCGTTGGCGAGGTCCAGCAGGTAAACGATAAGGACGGCGGCTACGTCCGCCTGAATGGCAACGGCTATCTTGACGTTGCGCCCGACACGCGGCTGGATGTCAGCACTGCCTGCACGTTGGAAGTGTGGGTCCGGCCGGTCAACAAGCACAACGGCTGCATAGTCAGCAAGGAGATCGTCTGGTCGTGGGGGTTCTGGTTCGGATTGCAGTGGGACACCGTCTTCCTCGACACCCTCAGGGGCGCCGATCACGGGTGGCTGTCTGCACGGAGCGATTTCTCTTCGACCACGTGGACACACCTGGTGGCCGTCCTCGACGTGAACGGTGCGCATCGCATCTACTCCAACGGCAAGCTGATCGGAGAGCACGCGGCCCAGCCGATGGTTGTCAGGTGATGCACCGGTCAATGTCCTTGAATTGGATGATGAACAGCGATAAGAATGGCTGAACTGCCGAGAGGAGACCCTATGAAACGATTCTTTTCCGACGATAGCTTCTGGAACACACCTATTGGGGCGGATTGCCGGGTGGATCAGGACGGCGATCGGCTGATAAGCCTTCTGGCAGACAAGGAGGATCGCGGCTTCTGGCTCAACATCAAGCAGTGGACGATTCCGGTCTATCGGGTCGACGCCGCCACGCCGCGCCGCACGGTAGGCCCTCGATTCCCCGGGAAGACCGGCCACGGGCCCGGTTTCGGAAAGGACGTGCCGATTCCGGATGATGCGCTGCCCGATCCCCAGGGGGATGCCCACCTGGCGGTGGTCGACTGGCAGGACAATCTCGCATGGGATATGTGGGGTGCCGCGCGTGACCTCGACGGCGAGTGGCAATCCGGCACGGGAATGGTTTATCCTCTCGACGGTACAGGTGTCTTCGATCGCAATGCTTTTCCCGTGAAAGATGGCGAGAGCATCCACAAGTACGGCCCGAGCCGAGCCTCGGGCGTGCCGGCAATTGCCGGGCTGATCATGCACCACGAGGTCGCCGCAGGGCGGATACGTCACAAGCTGGTTTTTGGGTCAAAGCGTAATGCGTTCAAGAAGTTTATTTATCCACCCGCCTGCTGGACCGATGGCCACCTCGATGACGGGTTGCCGGAAGGATGCATCGTGCAGCTTGACCCGGAGCTGGATCTCGACCGTTTCGGGCTGGCGCCGGGGGCCTGCGCTGTTGCCCGTGCCCTGCAGGATTACGGTGCGGTGAATGTTGACAATGCCGGCGGCAGCGGCCTCTATGGTGAGGGACTTTATGGTCACCCCGCCAGAACGTGGGAAGGCCTGCTTGGCGAAACCGATCTGCTTCAAATCGGCATGGGGCACTTCCGAGTGCTTGCAATCGAAAACGTCATCGAGATGGGAGACGTCGCCATTCGTAACAGCGGGTGGGGAAAAGATTGACGGCAGTCGCTATGCTGCGCACCCCTTCTGCTTGACGGCAATGACTGTTTCTGGTCGACTGTCTGCGCCGGGCATCCGCATGGAGTGACTGCCCCCGTTCTTGCCTTGATATTCGGAGATGGCCATCATGGCCTACAACGTGGATGATGCTCACCTGCTGGAGCCGTTCTGGGTGTCGGATGTGATGCATGGCGAGAGCCTGCTCTTCATCCGGGGCGACGCCGGCGCACAACCCTCCGCGCGGCTGCTGTTCCCCCCCAAGGAAATCATCTGCGTCCGGAACGCCGCCGGCACCGTCACGTATGCCGAGGGCCGCGACTACCTTGTGGAACCTGGATCGCGGCAGTTCGCTCTGCCCACGGAGTCTCGAATTCCTTTCATCGAAGCTGCACAGCGCTACCGCCGGGCGGGCGAGTCGCCGGGCATAGCTCACAAGGTGGGCGATCCGGACACGCTGATGTTTTTTTCCGAGGGCCACTATTTTCACGATCTTCAGACGGCAGTCACCTATCGCCACGAGGGCCGCTGGCAAGGCTGCAAGCCCGACTTCCAGGGAGACCGTCTGCCGCGCACGATGAGCAAAACGCGCAACGGCGAGCCGCTCACGTTGTGCATCAGCGGCGACAGCATCTCCGCCGGGTGCAATGCGTCAAAATCCACCGGTGTCCCTCCCTTCATGCCGCCGTGGACGGAGCTTGTGCCCGCGGTTCTCGAGAAGGTGTACGGCTCGACCATCAGGCTGAGGAACTATGCTCTTGGCGGGGCGGGTGTCACACACGGCGTGCCCGCCGCCGAGCCGGCCGCCAAGGACCAGCCTGATCTTTTCGTCATCGCCTACGGGATGAACAACGTAAGGGAACGCAACCCGGGGCTGTTCAGGCACTGGACCCAGACTATCATCGAGACGGTCAGAAAAGGAACACCCGAGGCGGAGTTCGTGCTTGTGGCATCGATGCTGGGGAACCCGGATTGGACCCACACGCCGGCGGAGATGTTTCCGCTCTACCGCGACGAGTTGCAATCGCTGTGCGGGGAGGGCATCATCCTCGCGGACCTCACGGCCGTATGGACCGAACTCCTGAATGTCAAGGATTTCCTGGACATCACGGGAAACGGGGTGAATCATCCCAACGACTTCGGCCACCGCGTCTACGCCCAAGTGCTCCTGAGCCTGCTCATGCCCCCGGGGTGAGGCGGCCTCAGATAATACCCAGCCACCGCTTGAACGCGAGGTTGCGCAGAACGGCCTCGTCGAGTGAATACTTGGCGGCGATCTCGCGGGCCTGCCCACGCCTTGCCGCACACGAATCCATGCATCCACAATGGAATGCTCGACTGCTCGGCGTGGAGTTTCTGGAGACCCGCCACGAAACTGCGGGCGGTCGGAATATCGTCGTCGAAATTGCCGTCCCCCACAATCACACTGCCCGGGCGCAGCTTGCGTATCGATTCCTCCTGCGGGGGGATCATGAGGAGCTGGCCTACCTTCTCCTCCAAGGTCAGTCGGTCGAGAATAGTCTTCAGGTCGGGGTCGTTGCTCAGCATGGTTCACCTCGAGGGCTGTTGATATTCGCCACAACACAGCGTCAGGCTCAATGGCTCATCAGCGACATTATGTCGTCTCGGAGGGTGTAATGCAATTACGAACTCAGGACGGGGGGGGGTGCACCTGCGCCGGGGAACATTCGTCTCGCCTTTACTCTTCTCTTTCTTCTTTCGTTCTGCTACAATCGCCGCTTCATCAGTACTTCACGCTGAGATCTTTTTCATTCGAGGCCCTTGACAATGAACATCAACAAGACTCTCGCTTCCGACACGCCGCTCTCGCTCGCCGGCAAGTGGATATGGACCGGTGATGAGCTGGCGACCGACGTCTACGCGCGCTTCCGGGCGACCTTCGCCGTCGACGGCCCGCCCGCCGACGCCGCAATCACCATCGCCAACACCTGCGGCGAGTACGAGCTGTGGATCAACGGCCGCCAAGTCGGGCGCGGCGGGTGCCCGTCCACGCCGGAAGTCCACTTTGCCGACACGCACCCCATCGCCGATTTCCTTCGGCCCGGCGACAACGTCGTGGCCATCCTCGCGCACGCCTACGGCACCGGCGGCCAGTGGTGGAGCTTCAGCCCCGCCGGACTCATTGCGGAGGTCACCGCCGACAACAAGATCCTCGCCGCCACCGATGCAACGTGGAAGGCATCGCTCGCGCCGGAGTTCTCCCGCCATGCACATCGCATGTTCATAATTCTTGGCTTTGCCGAAGCCGTAGACCTGCGCGACGAAGAGCCTGGCTGGATCGCATCCGACTTCGACGAAACCTCCTGGCCCGCCGCCGAGTTGTGCAAGGAGCTTGACGCGCACGTGATCATCCCGCGCGAAACCGCATTGCCCATCACGACGAGCTTTGCGTCGTCGCCGTGCGGCGCCGGCAAATGGCTCTGCCCCGAGGGCGTGCAGATCATTCCGCTTGACGAAGCAGTGAGCGAGCACGGGCCCGGTACCTATCGCGTCACGTCGTACCTGATGAGCCCGGGCGTGAAGCGGCCATTGCGGTGCTCGGCGACAGCGATTACGTTCTCAGCGTCAACGGCAGCCAGGTCGCCACGCACCACTTCCGCCGTCCGCTCGGCGGCACCTACACCGAGCAAGACTACTTCGAAACCCAACCTTACACGGACGAAAAGCCCAAAGAGCTGCGGCTCGAGCCGGGCTGGAATGAAGTGTCGATAGAAGTGAAAGCCGACGAGCGGGCCGGTCATATATCGCTCAGGCTCGGCGGCACCTCCTTCATGAAGACCACGATGCCTTTCTTCTTCTCGGCAGCGAAAGACCTCGAGCAGCCCGGATGGCGAATCGAAAAAGTCGACGGGTCGGCGAGGACCGTGTCCGCTCAACCGGACGTTCGTCCGGCCGAAGTCATATCATCGTGGAACATCAGCATCCCCGATCTCGCGCCGTCGCCGCCGGGCAAAGACGTAATCATCGAGCCCGGGCGATACGCAATCTTCGATCTCGGCCTGGTGATGTCGGGCAGGCCCGCGATAGACGTCAGCGCGCCGGCGGGGGTCATCCTCGATCTGCAGTGCGCCGAGTGGATTTCCGATTACGACAGGGTGTTGCAGGCGGGCGGCGACAAGTACGTCGACCGCATTATTCGTCGCGACGGCCGGCAACAGCGCGAGAACGTCGCGCGTCGCGGCCTGCGATATGTCAAGCTGTTCAACAGCGGCGGCGGGCCCGCGACCGTTCATGATGTTTCGCTGAAGGTCGAGAAAGTCGTGGGCGATCCCGAGGGGCGATTCGAATGCTCAGATGAGTTGCTGAACCGGATTCACAGGAATTGCGTGGACACGCTCGACGTGAGCCTCAACTATCATCCCGTAGATTGTCCGACCCGCGAGAACGGGCAGTATCCCGGCGACAACTTCGTCGAGGTGCTCCAGATGTTCTATCTTTACAGCGACCTCCGCATCTCGCGCAAGGGCATCCGGCAATTCCCGCGCGTGCAGGAGGAGAACGGCTTCTTCCCCGGAATGACGCCCGCCGAATGGCGCCACAGCCTCACCGACTACTCGCTGATCTGGGTGTGCTGGCTCGCCGAGCACTACCGCCACACGGCCGATGCCGACCTCGTGCGCGACATGCTGCCGTACGTCGAGAGGCTCTTCGGATTCTTCCGCTCGTTCAAGGATGCCGCCCACGGCCTGCCGCAACGGACGAGCACCGAGCACTACTGGGTGTTCCTCGACCACAGCCCGATCGACCGGCGCGGGCTGGTGTGCGGATACGCCGCCTGGTTGAGCCGCGCCCTCGCCGACGGCGCGTGGATGGCGGCGCAAGTTGGTGAAAAGGAAAAGGCGCAACAGTGGACCGAAGAAGCCGCCGCCGTCAGGGCCGCCGCGCGCAAGCTCTTCTGGGACGCCGGCGCCGGGCTGTATCG
>JABMSA010000057.1 GCA_013202185.1 Planctomycetota bacterium | reverse complement strand
GTCGTGAACGGCATCGTCACGCGTGGCAAACAGAGCAGATAGTTCGCGAGGTAGTTGCTTGAATGAGACTCGCCGACGACGATTCAGACACCAAAGACGACAGTCGCATTTCCAGCGCTGCCCGCTATGCTTCCGCCACCATCCGCAGCAAAAACAACCTATCATCTTTTCCGCTAATCTGGTATCCTTTTGGGCTGGCCCCTGAGATAGGACGAGTTCACCCGCGGCAAGGAAGCTGAGAGGCTATCCGGCATGTTGCTACTGACTAACGACGACGGCATCAACGCCCCGGGGCTTGCGGCAATGCACAACGCTCTGGCGGACCTCGACGATATCATCGTGGTGGCGCCGGATATGGAGCAGAGCGGCGTGGCCCATTCGATAACGCTGCATGTGCCGCTGCGCGTGCGCAAGGTGCACCGCAACGGGCGGCTCTTCGGCTACGCGGTCAACGGCTCGCCGGCCGATTGCGTGAAGCTTGCGATGTGCGAGCTGCTGCAAGACAAGCCCAGCGCCGTGATCTCGGGCATCAACTACGGCGCAAACACAGGCGTGAGCGTGCTCTACTCCGGCACGGTGGCGGGGGCATTCGAAGGGGCGATGTTTGGCCTGCCGTCGTTTGCGTTTTCGCTGGATTTCCGCGAAGAGTTGGATTTCTCGGATGCGGCGCGGATTGTGCGCGACGTGTACACGATGTTCGCAGACGAGCCGCTCGCAGCCGGGGCGCTGCTGAATGTCAACATACCCGCCCTGCCTGTCGAAGAAATGAAGGGCGTGATGATCACGCGCATGTGCCGGGCGCCTTTCATCGAGCGGTTCGAGAAGCGGACAGATCCCCGCGGCAACGCCTACTACTGGATAACCGGAGCGATCGAGGAGGCCGACAGGACCGGCGAGACGGACATCGCCGCGCTGGCGAACGGCTACGTTTCGGTTACGCCTCTCCATTACGACCTGACGGACTATCGCGTGGCGGAAGGCCTGGGCGGGCTGGGGGCGGTCAGGGCCGGGGAAGAAGGAGGATACACCACGGAGAACACGGAGTGCACGGAGAGGGCAGAAGAATAAGAGTGGTTGAATGAACAGTCTTGCGGGGCTATGCTTTGCCGCATTGCCTGCGGATTTTGTCGAGGATGCCGTTGACGAAGCCGCCCGATTCTGCCGTGCTGAATTTCTTGGCCAGGTCTATTGCCTCGTTTATCGATACCTTGGGAGGTACGTCGGGCATGTAGAGGAGTTCGCAGGTGGCTATTCGCAGCACGTTGCGGTCGACGACCGCCATGCGGTGGATGTCCCAGTTCTCGGCTACTTCGATGATTTTCTCATCTATGTCGGCTGTGTTGTCGATTACTCCCCTCACAATGACGCGTGCAAATTGCTGCACGGCGAGATCGCCGCTGTCCTTTGCGAGGAAGTGTGTGAGGTCGTCGCCTTCTTCGCCGCGCTGATCCCACTGGTAGAGGAACTGCAGAGCGAGTTCCCTCGAGCGTGTCCGCTTGCGTATCACGGTGGGCCGCTGCCCGGCGGTGTCGGGTGGCCGCCCGACCGATTGAGCGCCCTTTGGTGCGGGCATTGGCAAGGACCTCTCAGGAAATGCCTGGTGGATGTTCGAGGCCTACAATTGTTCGAGAAGGCTGGCCATCTCGATGGCGGCGGAGGCGGCATCAAAGCCGCGGTTTCCCGCCTTTGAGCCGGCGCGCTCCACTGCCTGTTCAATAGTATCGGCTGTGAGCACCCCGAATATAGCGGGTACCCCGGTTGCGAGGCCGATCTGGGCAATGGCTCGTGCAGCCTGGCCGGCGACGTAATCGAAGTGAGGCGTGGCCCCACGGATCACGCATCCTATGCAGATTATTGCATCGTGCCTGCCGGCCGAGGCCAGGCGGCCGGCCACCATGCCGATCTCGAGGGCGCCCGGCACGTAGTAGACGTCGATGTCGTCTTGCGATCCGCCGTGGCGCGTGATGCAGTCGATGGCGCCGCCCAGCAGTTTCCCGGTGATGAACTCGTTGAAGCGGCTCACCACGATCCCGAATTTCTTGCCTTTTGCGTCGAGTTGTCCTTCGTGTATATTTCCCATAACTATAGGATTTTAGCATTCCGGGGTGAAAGTATCAAGCATAAAGATGTGAATCATGAGTTATGGGTGTGCTTGCGAATCTTGGTTCAAGCTATCGTCTCGACATCCGAATCGTCCTCGTCCTCGTCGTCGTCCTCGTCGTCGATCTGTATTCGGAGATGGGCATCGTTCTTTGCCGTGGAAATGAATGTACTTGTGATTATTGTGGGAGGGAAACTTTTTGCAAAAAGTTTCCCCCC
>JABMSA010000659.1 GCA_013202185.1 Planctomycetota bacterium | reverse complement strand
CAGACAAATGAAAGGACCCGCATGATCAGGCAGAGGATTGCGCCGACAGTTTGCGCCTCCATCATCACATGCATTGCAGCGCTCTGGGCAACGGCCGCCGACGACCTCGCCGCGCAAATCGTAGAGATGACCGGCGCGCGTACAAAGCTCGTATGGCAGCACCAGGTGACCATCACACCCGGCAACAACTGGGACGCCACCACCGCCGAATACGAGCTGGCAGTATACGACACGGCCGATGGAAAACAGCGCGTGATCCTGCCCGGTCCCGCCAATTACTCCAATCCCTGCCTCACCGCCGATGGCTCCCGAATCGTGTTCGCCGACGCGCCCAACGGCAAGGCATACGTCGTCGACTGGGACGGCCGCAACAAGCGGCTCCTCATCAACGGCTACAGCCTCGACACGTGGGCCGATCCCAAGACCGGCACAGACTGGGTGTACGCGGACTCGGGCGGGAAAGTAATCCGGTTTCAACTCGACAATCCCGAGGTCAGGGAAGTGGTGTGGGACAAGACCGGCGTGGCGAACCGCTTCCGTGTCTCGGCCGACGGCACGCGCGCCGGCGGCGAATTCTCCTGGCCAAACGCAGGCGTTGCCATCCTGCCCAACGTATCATGGAAGCAGTACGGCAACGGCTGCAACAGCGCCATCGCACCCGACAACAGCTACCGCCTCTTCCACATGGGCGAAGCCGCCAGCCACGGGGGCGTAATGATGTACGACACCGGCGGCGTCAACAAGCGGACCCTTCTATTCGACAACGTCCCCGGCAAGGAGCGCCAGGCCTCGTGGGTGCCGCGATGGACAAACGACGTCCGCTTCCTCACGCTCTCCTGCCCCATCGGCGGGCCGAGCCAGGAACTTTATCTCGGGGAGTTCGACGAAAACTTCACCACCGTAAAGCGTTGGATCCGAATCACCAACCAAACCGGACAGGACGTTTACGGCAACGCCTGGATCGATCCCGGCTTGGGATACCACACCGGTGAAGTTCCGCTCACCGTCGAGATCCCGGCCCCGGGCGACGGCCAGTGGCAATGGGACCACGGCGATGGAACAATAACGAACGCGGGCGCCGTAACGCACACCTACAAGAAAGCCGGCGAGTACCGGATCACCGCAACGCGCGGCGGCACGATCATCAAGGGCTCGGTGCGGGGCTATCCGGCGAAGCCGCCCTCGATGAGCGCCATACGACTCTACGACGAAACAAATCTCTCGGTGATGTTCGACGAGCGGGTGCAAATGAAGAACGCCAACGTGTCGCTTGCATCCGGCGCGGCGGTCGCGAGTTCGAAGCTCGATCCCGACGGGCTGTCGCTGCTCGTGAAGCTCAACGCCAAGCTGACCAAGGGCGACTCGCTCCGCGTCGAGGGCGTTTACGACAAGGCACAGGTGCCAAACGCACTGGCCAGGCGCACCTTCCCGATCCAACCCCCCGCGTGGCCGTCGGATCGCTCCAACCTCGTGTTTCTATGGGAAACAAACCACAAGCCCAGCTTCCAGTGGCAGCCCAGCTCCGAGTCGTTCGACGACACCCAGCTCGATTCATGGAAGCGGCGCAGCTTCGACCGTTTCGGCGCCATGAGCTTCGAGGGGGGAGTGTTGTTTGCCATCGACGGCGGCCTGGGCGCTTACAACGAGTGCACGAAGGCCAACCGCTTCGCCATCGAAGCCGTGATCACGCCGGCCAACAAATACCAGGGATGGAGCGAGCAGCCGCGCTGGATCGTCGCCTGCAACTCGGGCGGAGGCATCGAAACCGTCAACGTCATGATCGCACAGGAAGGCGACAAAGCCGTGCTCTACGTCAAGCAGAGGCCGGCAGACAACCAAAGGGCAAAGGCAACGGTGAAGCGGGTGGAGCTGTGCACGATGATCGACCAGGCGCCAAACCACGTGGTCGCAAGCTACGAGCCGGGCAACCTGACGTGCTACCTCAACGGCAAGCCGGTCATGCAAAACACCGAAATCAATGGCGCGCTGATCTGGCAAAAGCCCAACTTCGCCACCGGCATGAGCTTCGGAGGCAACCAGGTCGTAACGAACAATATACCTTTCCGCAAGGAATTCGACCTGCCATGGCGCGGGAAGATCGAGGGCATCGCTCTCTACAGCCGAACGGTGACGGCCGAAGAAGCCGCCGCAAACTTCGCCGCCTACGATGCCATCCTCAAAGCGCGCCCGGCCGCGCCGCGAGTGACGGTCCGCGGCAAGCTGCTGGCAAAATCCGACGTGCCCACCATCAAAGATATCGCCCCCTACCGCGATGCAATGGTGGCGCACGAATACGAAGTCGAAGAGGTAGTCGAGGGAACGTACGCACAGAAAAAGATCCGCGTGGCGCGCTGGGGGCTCGTCGATGCGCGCCCGTCCGCCGTCGCAAGCGAGAAACCGGGCGAAAGCGTGGCGCTCGTTGTCGAGCCGTTTGCCGATCACCCGCAGCTCGAGGCCGAAGTGCTCAGCGATACGCTCGACGAAGATTTCGACCTGCCGCTCTATTACGAAATCTCCAACGGCCCGACCGACGCGCCGTATCTCGCAGCCGTGCGCGTGCGGCCCAGGGAAATCTGGATTCCGCCCGGCGAGAAAATGCAATACCGCGCACTCGTCCGCGATCAGTACGGCAATCCCATCAAGGCGCCGGTCAGGTGGTCCGTCCTCCCCGGCGGCCACATCAACGCCGGCATGTT
>JABMSA010000658.1 GCA_013202185.1 Planctomycetota bacterium | reverse complement strand
GCCGCGCGAGAGCATCGCGGTGAGCACCTCGTCGAGCACCTGGTCCTGCCCGATGATCACCTTGTGTACTTCGGTGCGAATCTGCGCCATCGCGTGTTCCATGCTCTGGATCGCCTCGAGCTCGATGTCTTCGAGCTGTGGGCCGGTCACCGGCACGATGACCGAAGGAGCGGGAGCAGGCCGGGCGGGCGGCGGGGCTTCGAGCACGGTGTGTGCGCCGCCGGTGTGGTCCTCGTCTGCCGGTCTGTCGATCGGCTCATCGGAAGCGGGCGGCGGTTCGTCGAGGTCGAGCATCTCATTCAGTTGCAGCGGTTCTTCTTCAATGGCTTCGTCGGGGATCTTTTCGGCCATCGGGGGGGCGCCGGGCTGGTCATCATCCATGGCCGTCGCCACTTCGTCTGCAAATGTGAGCACCGACGCATGGCCGAGCCTGATGATGTCGCCGTTGCTGAGCGACGACTTTTCGGTGCCGAGCACTGTGTTGTTGAGAAGCGTTCCGTTGCTGCTGCCGAGGTCTCGGACTGCCCAGGTGCCATCCTGGCGAGAGATCTCGGCGTGGCTGCGCGACACTCCGGAGTCGTTGAGCCTGATATCGCTGGACGGGCCCCGGCCGATGATGACGGGGTCGCTGCCGATTCTTATGACCTGCTCGCTGTCGGAGCCGACTTTCAAGATTATGACGGGCATAAAGGTGTACCTCTGACGTCGGAATGCAGGTGCGGCTGCCTGCTACTTTCTTCTCTTCTTTTCGAGCGTCACTTCTTCAACGGCGGCGGTGTCGTCTGCCACGCGTATTCCGCCGAGGGTGGAATTGTAGTGCCACCTGATGACGCTTCCGGGCCCTGCTTCGGGGCGCATCTTGCGGTATACGTTTCTGCAAAGCTCGATCTGCCAGATCTCTCTGGTTTTCTTGAGGACGATATAGTCGATACGCCGCAGCATTTGGCCTGCTGCGACGGAGCCGTCGGGATGGAAAATCGTTTCGGTTCGGATTTGCTCGACGATCAGCTTCTGTTTTTTGGCGGTGCCTCCTGCGCGGATTATGTGCTTGTCGTGGTAGAAGTCGTCGGTGACGTCGATGAGCTTCTTGATTGCCATTCGTTCTTTGATGGAGATTTCTTCGGTTTCGCCCCAGATGTCAAGCCTCATTCCTTCGATGACGTCTTCTTCGAACTTGAGGATGAGGTCGTATTTGCCCGGCGGGAGGTTGTTGAAGGTGTAGCTGTCGGCGTTGACGTGCCCCTGGTAGCACTTCTTTGCGAGTTGCTCGATGGCGAGCGCCTCCTGGAGCTTGGCGCCGCTTGTTTTGCCGCGTATGCCGCCGGTCGCTTCAGGGTCGGGCCGGTCGTGGAATGTGTCGCTGTGGGCGGATGCAACCAGGAGCGCTGCAAGCGCGGCCACGCACAGGATTCGTCTTCTCATTTTTCACCTCAAGCCGGCCATGGCGGCGCGTGCGTCGGACGCGACGGGGTTCAACGGGTACTCTTGAATAACTTTATTGTATATCGCTCTGGCCTTTTCGTTTTGGCCGAGATCGCGGTATGCATTGCCCATGCTGTATTCTATCTGCGGAAGGTATGGCGTGATGGGGTTGATCTTGAGCAGCGCCTGGAGGTTGTCGAGGGCCTTTCGTGGGTCGCCAATGGCCTCCCAGTATCGGGCGTTCATGAGGATGAAATCGCCGGTGATCTTGCTGATGGGAAAGTCGGCCTCCCACTGTATCAGTTTTGCCCTGGCGATTCGAAAATTATTGTTCCTGATGTACGAGCCGACGGCTTCGCCATATGCCCCCTGGCGCACGGCGACCTCGCGATCTTTCATGTCCTTGAATGCTAGCTGTTGTGCCTCGCGGTATTTCTCTTCGGCTTTCTGGATGTCGCCCTGGTAGAGGTGGATGTCGCCGAGTTTGACGTGTGCGAGGCGGCCCATCTTGGATTTGGACCCGGCGGTGGCCACATATGATCCGGCGAGTGACTTTGCCTTTTCGAAATTGCGAAATTTGTGGAGGTATACCTCGATGAGGCCTACCTTCGCCTCGATCGCGGTGCCGGGGTCCGCCGATGCGACGAGGTTGCTGAGCAGCGGAATGGCCTTTTCGGGTTCCTTGATCGCATAGGCCTTGGAGAGGATTTTCGTGACCCTCGCGCCCAGCTCCCCCGATGAGTATTTGCCCCTGATTGCCTGGCACATCGGCATCAGCACCAGGGGCTCCTCGAGCGTGTCCATCAGCTCGAAGAGGGGTTGCAT
>JABMSA010000657.1 GCA_013202185.1 Planctomycetota bacterium | reverse complement strand
CGTCTTCACCATCAACGTCTTCCCAAATGAGATCACATGCAAGGATGAGATCGACGTCAACCGCTTCTTTCATTCGCTGGATAATACGACAAAGCACGTCATGGGCGGCATCTATTCGATGACCGGCTGCCGCAACGTGGTGAAACTGGCCCAGATGATCGCAGGAAGCGAAGAGGCCCTGCGGCAACGGCCGTTTGTCTCTTTCATCACGTTGATCATCAGCCCGTTCAAGATCGACAGGGACTACGGCGAGATCACCTGCTTCCTAGCACGGGAGGGGCTGCCCGTTGTCGTCCCGACCGAGCCGATCTGCGGCACAACCTCGCCGATAACGCTTGCCGGCAACGTGCTCACTCACGTGGCGGAAACGCTTGCCGGAATAGCGCTGGTGCAGTGTGTCAACAAGGGCGCGCCCGGCATCTGCGGCAGCGTGGGCTCGATAACCAACCTCAAGACGATGGATCATCTGGGCGGTCCGATAGAGCGAGCGATGATCAATGCCGCTGTCGCGCAGATGGCGCAGTACTTCGAGCTTCCGCTCTACTCGACGGGCGGCACGTCCGACGCCAAAGAGGTTGGTATACAGGCCGCTTACGAAAGCGCCATGTCGAGCCTGCTGGTGACGATGTCCGGAGCAAATTACATCCACGACATCGCCGGCCTGATGGAAGCGGACCTGACAGTCTCGTATGAAAAACTCGTTATGGACAACGAAATCCTGGGCATGTGCCAGCGCGTTCTGCGCGGAATCGAGGTCAGCGACGACACTCTCGCGACAGAGCTGATGATAGAAAAGGGACCGGGCAAAGACTTCCTCGCCGAGGAACACACGGTGCGGTACATGCGCAGCGAGTTCTACGAACCGCGGCTGGCCAACCGTCTGAAACGCGAAACACAGAAACCCGGCAGCGATGCGCTGTCAAGAGCAAAGGTGTTTGTTGCACAGGTACGAAAGCAGGAAAAGGAGAGCCGACTCGCCGCCGGTGTGCGTGACCGGATACTCGGTGAGTTCGGTGAGATACGAGCTCCGGTAGTTGCGACCGTATAGGCGCGTCGGGCTCTAACCCTGAGACCACAAGGAGACAAGTGATGGCAAAGGCGGCGAAGAAGAGACCGGGAGCGTGGACCAGGGACGATGTGAAGCAACTGAAGAGACTGTATCGCAATATGCGAACCGCTGACGTGGCCTCCAAGATGGGCAGGAGCGTAGGCAGCGTACAGTCCAAGGCCACCTCGTTCGGGCTGACTAAGACGAAGAAGTACCTGAAGTCCATTGGCCGAGGCTGATCAGATCGGTAGCGATCCGCCACTGGCGGGACAGGTGATACCGCGACCGGAGGGATCGGTAAGGCAAAGTGCGCCTCAATGAGCGAATAGGAGAAATACATGGCTGAGAAACAGCGAGAGGGGGTGGTTGTCACTCCGGAGCGTCGGCTGTCGGAAGGTCAGCTCAAGCTGATAGACGGGGTATCGCGCGATCTGTTGCAGGACCCCGGCGTGTTAAGCTACAACGAGCGGGCCACCGAGATATTCAAGGCGGCCGGCGCAACTGTGGAGGACGCAGGCGACTGCCGCCGCCTCCGGATTCCGTCGGCGCTGATCGATAAGATACTCAAGACCGCCCCCTGCACAGTGGTGCTGGGAGCGCGGAATCCCGACAACCGCCTGGTGCTCGACGCACACGAGCCCCGCGTTCGCTTCGGGAGTGGAGCCGAGACCAACGTGTGGCTCGAGGTCGCCTTCGAGGGGTGCATCCCCAGCTTCGAGCGCCTTCCGGGCAGCATTGAACGCCTCTGCGCCGCCGCGCATCTCTGCGAGAACCTGGAGAACTTGGACTTCTTCATCCGTTGCGTGAATATCCGGGACGAGGCGGTGACAGAAGACAACAAGGACATCAACAAGTTCTTCCACAGCCTGAACAACATTACGAAGCACGTCCAGGCGGGCCTCACAAGCCTGGCGGCGCTGGACGATGTGTTGGCGCTGGGCGAGATGATCGCGGGCGGCAAGGCTGCGTTTGAGAAGAACCCAGTGCTGTCCTTTATCACCTGCGTGATAAAGAGCCCGCTGCAACTGGTCAATGACACAGGGGAGAAGCTGATCGAGATATCCAAGCGCCGGGCGCCCGTGGTGATCTCGAGCTGCCCCATGGCCGGGGCAACGGCGCCGTTCGACGAGTTCGGAATGGTCGCGCAGATCAACGCGGAGCTGCTGGCGGGGATCGCGCTCAACCAGCTCGTATCGCCAGGGGCGCCGGTGCTGTATGGGGCTGTGCCGGTGAGAACGCGGCTGGACAACCTGAACGATATGTACGGGGCCCCTGAGTTCAATCACTACAATATGGATTGCGCGCAGATGGCGCGCTTCTACGGCCTTCCGTGCTATTCCACCGCCGGGGTCGGCGATGCAAGTGTCCCGGGCATCCAGGCCAACACGGAGAAGCTGCTCACGTTACTGACCGTTCCGCGCGCCGGGGCGCAATACATCCACTACGCCTTCGGCCTGCTGGAACGGACCAACGTGTTCTGCCCGGAACAGGCGGTTCTGGACGACGCGCACATCGGCATAGTAAAGTATATGCTGCGCGACCCCGATGTCCGGGAAGATCGACGGGAAGATCTCCTGGCGATGATGCGGGAAGTGATGAACTCGGACCACAAGACGTACGTGTATCACCTTCCGCTGCCCACACGCGAGCGAGTTTATGTACGCTATCCTCTCGAAGACGAAGAGGGCGGCGCCTTGCACGCCGCGCACCTGCGATACCGCGAAATCCTGGGGCTCCCTCGCGATGCTCTCGCGCCTGAGTTACACAAAGACATCAGAGCGAGGGTCCCGAACATCCTGCCCGAAGCTCCAAACTCATAACCGCATTAAGGAGACAAACATGGCTCAACTT
>JABMSA010000656.1 GCA_013202185.1 Planctomycetota bacterium | reverse complement strand
GCCACCGGCCCGTCTCTACATCGAAAGCCCTTTTCACACACGCTCTAAACAGATACAGGGCGGCAGCCTGGGGACCGGTCACATACATGCGAACAAGCCCCGGAGGGGCGTACCTTCCAGAACGCCTATGCGCAAGAAACGCCCCTCCGGGGCTCGTACATTATTATCCCTTTGTTACTGTTGTCGTCAGACCTCACTCGAATCTTGAGGCTTTTCACACATGCTCTTAGCAGCGCCTCTGCTTTCTTATTGGCCCGGCTCGATGTCCTTCAGCATTCTGACATGCGGCACTTCGCCGAACAAGGTGTGCGCCTGCCCTGCCACCGTGTAGCCGCGCTTCAGGTAGAATCCTTTGGCTTGCTCCCTGACGTTGGCGACGATTCTTACCATTCCCAACTCCGCCGCCTTCGCGTGCAAATGACGAAGAATCGCAGTGGCCAACCCTTTGTTGCGGTACCCCTCGTCCACACACATAAACCTGATTTGGCCTTCGCGATCACTGCATCTGTGCAGCCTTCCTGTTCCGACGACCTTTCTGCAGCAAATGGCCGCGACATTCCAACTGAGGCCTTCGTCACCGTCGAGATCGTCCATTTCAGATCCTTTAGGCTGTTGCCAAGGCTCGCGAAGGACGCGCCATCTCAACTCGTACAGCGCTTCAAGTTCCTTGCAGTCGCGAGGGTCCCTGACTTCGGTGTTCATCTTTGTCCTTTCTCACTGAATGCGCTCGAGGTCGGCATTGTCCCGGGGCTCGCGCCCGACCTTTGCCATGTCGTGCCATTCGCCGGCGATCTTCACCCGCACAAGGTCGGCGGTAAAGATGTTTGATCCGGAAAAGAAGTACGATCCGACGCCGTAGACGTCGACCGGCACGCCGAGCGCCTCGAACGTGGCTATGCGTTCGTCGTCGAACCCGCCGGACACGATGATCTTTATGTCGCGAAAGCATTCGCGCGCTTGCGCCCGCCATTTACTGGGGATTTCGGCCGACTCGTGGAGGGCGTCGAGGCCGCGCCGGATGTTTTCGATCAGCCTGGGGCACACGCCGCAGTCGTTTGTTCCGTCGCCGGTCGGCTCAACGCTGACGTCGCAGACGTCGGCGGCGGTATCGGCTCGCACGCCGAAGAGCCGGTAGCGTTTGGCCTCATCGGCCTGGCCGCGTTCGGTGAGCGCCATATGACGCAGGAAGAACGCGACCGCCACTCGGGCGGAGTCTCGGACGCAATCGTCGTCGGTATCGACGAGTGCCACGCGCTTGACTTCCGGCGGGGTGTGCTGCGCGAAGGCAAGCATCGCCTCGGCACAGTCGGCCAGGAAGCACAGAATATAAGCGTGCGCCACGGTCCCGCCACCGGTGCCGTCCCACCACTTGCCCTGCGCGTTGGTCGACACCAGCGGCGCCAGGGCTGTTGCGTGTTGCCTGTTATATGCATCAAGTGCGAGCTTGTATGCGTAGCCGTCCATCGGCTGCGTTGTGTGCGTGTCGAACCTGGCGGGGAAGAACAGCACCGGCTTGCCACGCGCGGCCTCGAGCGCGCGATGCACGTTTGTGGCCACGAGCGTCGCCCGTGTCATCACGCCGAGCGTGGTTGTTTCCTGTGCGGCAAAATCGCGGTATCGGCCGCGCACCTTCATCGCCGGTGCGCGAGGCATCAGCTTGCAGCCCTCCGGCACAGCGTCGATCTCGAGCTTGTCGCCCGTGTTCACAAACGTCCCGTCCGCCCGAAAATACCCCGTGCACTCGCGCAGTATCGTCGCGGCGGCATCGACGCCCGCCGCCAGCGAGTAAGGCTTGCGCTTGGTGAAGAACTGCATCTCGACCTCGATGTCGCCGATGGGGATTCTCGTCGGGTCGAGGTGGGCCACGTTTGCCCGCGGGTGCTCGCCGGAGTAGCACCACGCCTCCTCGCTGAGCCGCTGCAGCACCCGCGCTCCGTTTGCGAAATAGGCATCCGAGTAATAGCCGCGACGCAGACCGTCGTAATCAAAATCATAATCCTCGGGCGACAGTTTTCTTTGCTGTGATGTCACGGTGCATACTCCTTACACTCGTCCTTACAATCGTCCTCGTCGTCGTCGTCGTCGTTGTCGT
>JABMSA010000655.1 GCA_013202185.1 Planctomycetota bacterium | reverse complement strand
GCGCTCGCCCTTAAGGCGCCCGCGATGTTCGCTTCCCTCCTTGTCACCCTTCAAATGAAGACGCGTCTTCAGCGGGAGGCCATTGACATAAAGCGCCGCGTTGCTCGGGCTCTCCTGATCCAGGAGTTCTTCGCCGTACAACTTCACCGAGTTCACCAGACCGATTTGTTCATCGACTGAAATCTTGAAAGTTTCCGCCATAGCGCATTCCTTTGATACTTCGAATTGAGCTGCAGAAAGTCAGCGACGCCGGCCAGCGGCCAGCCACGCGCGCAAATCAGAGCCAACATTGTAACGCCTCGCGTGGCGAAAATCAACGTTGCCGGGACAATTTTTCGCGCGCCCCACGCGTCTTGGCCCCTCCTTGAGCGGACCTCCACACAAACTCCTGCGAGCCACCAGCAACATCAACACGCACAGCTAATCCCCTCAACCCGGAAATTCCTTTGACACCACCCACCCTCCATGCTATAATATCAGTATAGAAAGGGGGATTAGCTCAATTGGGAGAGCGCATGGCTGGCAGCCATGAGGTCACGGGTTCGAGTCCCGTATCCTCCACCAAAACAGACCTGCGCAGGATGATGACAAGTCCTGCGCAGGTCGTTGCATATCCCCAACACTACCAACAGGTTACGGACGGGCTGAAGAAGCACGTTCCGACAAGTCTCCCACACCTTCCACACACGGAAATGACACTGCTTTGCACGCAAAGTGTGCTAAGAGCGTCCTTTCTGATGAGCCTGGGGAGAAGTGTTGCTCCTGCGACGGCAAGAGTTCCGGTACGAAGCTGACCAAAGAGGAACGGAAAGCGCTGGACCTGTGGCGGTCGCTAACGCCGGAGCTGCGCAAGGTGGCTCAGGGTCTCCCTGACTTGCCGGAAGCGGTGCGGGCGGGGATCGTGGCGATGGTGAAGGCGGCTGGCCCGAGGGAAGATCGCGCACGCGATCATGCATCGGAACGACTCGGCTACGTTCGTGCTTCGGTACCCAATCATCTTTAGGTCGGATGCGTATGAAGCCGCGCTCGAAGTCAACATCGCTCCATGTCAACCAAACCAATTCAATATGTCTTCCGGCATTCATCGCCAGAAGAACACTTGTCTGTTTTGTAAGGGCCCCCTGTGCTCAGCCAATGTAGGTTGCCGCCGTTATCCAGCATCCATGTTTCCGCAGCACCAGGACCATAGGCCTGTTGTCTATCCCACTGCAAAGCATAGTTAACAAGATTGTCAAGGAACTGTGTTACGTCCGGTCCGCAGTAGCACTCGTTTTCAGAATTACGCCCAGTGGGATCACTTGCAGTCGACGGATTTCCGCTCACAAACTCATACAGATTCATCGCATCCGCTCCCTCTATGACTGCCTCAGTTCGCACACTTCGCCGTCGGGCCCGTAGAAGTAGAACAGCCACACGCCGGGTCTGAACTCGACGGGGTCGCCGAAGGTCCTGACGCCCAGTTTCTTGAGGCGCTTGTAGTCGGCGCGCGCATCTGTCGAGGTGAAACCGATGTGGGTCAGCCCGCGATCAGCCTGCTTGTGGTCGGGCGGGAGGGGCCTGCCCTCAGGCTCGAGATACTGGAAAAGCTCCAGCATGACGGGGCCGGACTGCAGATGCGCGATTCGGGCGGCGCAACCGGGCATGCCGACGACTCGACCCAAGCCGCGCTCAGGCGGGCATTCGATGATGCGGATGACTTCGAGGCCCAGTACGTCGCGATAAAACGCGATCGATCGGTCGAGGTCGGCCACGCTGATGGCCGCGTGATCAAGGTTGTGCATCACGTCGCTCTCTTAATGAAATGCAGCCGAACCCGAGAATCTGCGACTATTGGTACTTGATGTAAGCAACCTTGTGCCGTGTGAAGAACTCGATGCCGGTCTTGCCGGCTTCCGGGATTCCATAGCCGGAATCTTTGATCCCGCCAAACGGCAGTTGCGGCTCCTTTGATGCTGTCATCAGGTTAACGTGCGTAAGGCCGACTTCGGTGCGCTCCATGAATGCCAGAGCGCGGCTCAGGTCGTTGGTGTAAACTGAGGAGGACAGACCATAGCGGACACCATTGGCCACCTCCACTGCCTCATCAAAATCATGCACCACTATAATGGACAGGACAGGCCCGAAGATCTCCTCCCTGGCTATGGTCATGTCAGGTCTGACATCGACGAATACGGTCGGCGCCACGAAACACCCGTCATCATACTCCGGCCCTGTCAGCCTGTGACCGCCCGTCACGAGGTGCGCGCCTTCCTGCTTGCCTTTCTCGATGTAGCCCAGGATGTTGCCGAGTTGAACCTCCCCGCATACCGGCCCCATGTCCACGCCGTCCACAACGCCGGGTCCGATACGCAAGGCCTCCGCGCCGGCCACGACGCGTTCGGTGAATTCGGGGGCGATTTCCTTCAGAACAATCGCTCTGCTTGTGGACGTGCACCATTGTCCGGCGCAGGCATAGGCGGCCTTGACGGCTGCGTTGACCGCCTCGTCAAGGTCCGCGTCTTCCAGCACTACGAGCGCGTTCTTTCCGCCCATTTCCAGTTGCGTGGGTGTGAGGTTCGCCGCCGCAGCTTTCTGTATGGTCTTTCCCCCTTCGGATGATCCGGTGAAAGAGACAGCCTTGATGCGCGGATCGGTCACGAGGGAATCGCCCACTTCGCGGCCGGCGCCGGTTATAAGGTTCAGGACGCCCGGCGGCAATCCGGCATCATGAAACAGTTCGGCGAACCGCAGGCCCGTCTGAGGCGTAAGGCTGGCCGGCTTGAGCACGCACGTGTTCCCGGCCATCAAGGCAGGCGTGCACTTGCGGCCCGGCACGTTGAAGGGAAAATTCCACGGGCTTATGATGGCCACTGCGCCCAGTGGCTCGCGAACGCTATACGCAAACACGCCGGCAATGCCGGATGGAACCGTCTGGCCGTACATGCGAATCCCTTCTGAGATCTGGAAGTCCATTTCCTTGATCGCAGCATCGATCTCGGCATGGAATTCCGCGGTTGTCTTGCCGTTCTCCAGTGTGAGAACGCCGGCCAATTCCTCTTTTCGCGCAATCATGGCCGCGAGTGTCTTCTTCAATATTTCGGCTCGATTTGCAGGCGGCGTCGCCCGCCAGGCCGGGAAGGCCTCCTGCGCCGCGCCGATCGCGCGGTCCACGTCGTCTCTTGATGACAGCGCAAACGTACCGGTCACTTGCGAGAGGCGGGCAGGGTTGCGCTGCTCGAACGTTCTTCCGTCGCCGGCCGCTACCCATTCACCTTTGATGTAGTTTTTGAACGATGGTGCTGCCGAGGCTCCCGATGGTGTCATGTCAGTTCTCCATGCTTCGAAATTGGCCGAATCATCGCCACTGCCGCCGGGCGACGGCGACGGCCGTGCTCATTATGTCGTCGTCTTTGATCAGCGCTGCGGCCTCGAGCACGCGCGACACCGGGGGGGGAACATCCTCCGACGCCATGCACGCCACCGGGCCGTCGAGGTAGTCGAAAAACCTTTCTGTGATGTTCGCCGCCACGGTCGGCCCAATGGATTGGCTGCGCAGGGCTTCTTCGACAATGACCACGGCCCCGGTCTTGCGCAGGCTGCGGCCGATGGCGCCGTAATCAATACCGGCGTAATCGAGCGTGCGTAGGTCGATCAATTCGGCGGAAACACCCTCCGCTGCCAACTGTGGCAGCAGCTTCCGACAGCGTGGTACAAGGGAGCTGTAAGCGAGCAAGGTTACATCCGAGCCCGAGGCGACCGCCCTTGCCTTGCGCAGTTCGATGAAATAGTCGAGGTCGCCCGCCGGAACAGGCATCTCCTGATCGTACAGAGCCTGATGCTCGATTATCAGCACCGGATCAAGTGAACACATGGCCGAGTTGAACAGCCCCACGTAGTCGATCGCATCCGCAGGCGCCACGATACGCCAGCCGGAGAACAACGCGAACAACCCTACCGGATGCATCGAGTGCTGCCCGCCGTAACCCAGCCCCGTGCAGACGCGCGTGCGGACGACCAGCGGCACGTCGGTGGTGTTCCCGTACATGTGCCTGGCTTTTCCGATTTGATTGAACAACTGATCGGCCGCGACGAGCGAGAAATCTGCAAACATGATTTCCACGATTGGTTGCATCCCCATCATGGCCGCGCCCAGGCCAAGCCCGACAAACCCGGCCTCCGAAATCGGCGTATTGAGCACGCGCTCCGGGTACTGCTGCGGCAGCCCCTTTGTGGCCCCGTATGCGCCGCCGCCGAAGTTTGCCACTTCTTCCCCAAGCACAAATACCTGCGCATTCCTTTCCATCCAGCGTTGGGTGACTGCGGCGATTGCATCGGAATAGTGCATTTGGGTGAACGCCCCGAACTGCTCACGACGGCTGAACGTGATGCTCGCCCATTCCTGCCCGTCGCTGCGCGCCCCATCGGTCACGGTTTCCGCCGCCGGGAACAATTCCGGCCGAGCCTTCCGGGGGGAGCCTGGCACCGTGAGTTTGCCTGCCGCCAGTGAAACGCTGTGCGCCGCCATCTGCCGGAGGCGATCGACCTGCGCGGCCGTGAGCAGATTTGCGGCGACCAGGTCACGGGGGAACTTCTCGGTCACTTCTTCCATGCGGCGGGGTGCTTCTTCTTCTTGGCTGCGGTAACCGTATGCGCTGCCGGGCCTGTCGCCCGCATGGTGATAACGGCGGTAACACCTGGCCTCGATCAGGCAGGGCCGGCCGCCGTTGCGGATTTCATCCGCTGCATGCCCGACCAGACTGTAGATTGCAGCCGGGTCATTGCCGTCCACGATGTGCCCATTCATTCCATACGAACTCGCCCTGATTGCCAGGTCCTCGATTGCGCAGGCGTGTTTCGTTGGAGTGGCCACGGCAAACTTGTTGTTCTCGAGAAACATGATCAGGGGCAGGTTCCACAACCCGGCCAGATTGCACGCCTCATGAAACGATCCCTGGTTGGTCGCGCCATCTCCGAAGAAACAGACTACGACGTTGCCGGTCTTGTTGAATTTCTCGGCGAACGCCACACCCGTCGCAATCGGTATCCCGCCGGCGACAATCGCATTAGACCCGAGGAAGCCTGCTTCAACGTTTCGCAAGTGCATCGATCCGCCCCGCCCTCCACAGTAGCCGTCGGCCAGGCCCATGATCTCGGCCATCGTGCGTTCAACGACAACCTGTCCGGGCCCGGGCAGGTCTTCATCGACGGGATTCCACGTTTCCGGCAGCGCGTGGCTCAAGACCTTCGCGAGGAATTGGTGATGGGCGCGGTGGGTGCCAAGG
>JABMSA010000654.1 GCA_013202185.1 Planctomycetota bacterium | reverse complement strand
CATGCCGAGGATTCGGCCGGCCATGCGGTCGGCGTGGAATTCCTCGAGCCGGTCGAGCTTCTCGCCCACGCCCACAAACTTGATCGGCTTGCCGGTTACGGCCTTGATCGAGAGCGCCGCGCCGCCGCGTGCGTCGCCGTCGAGCTTTGTGAGGATGACGCCGTCGATATCGAGGAGGTCGTTGAATTCCTTGGCGCTGTTTACGGCGTCTTGCCCGGTCATTGCGTCGGCCACGAGCAGCTTGAGCTGCGGCTTTGTTTTCTTGTCGATTTCGTGCAGCTCGTTCATCAGCTCTTCATCGATGTGGAGGCGCCCGGCGGTATCGAGGATGACGACGTCGCGGCCGCTCGATTGGGCGTTTCGCACGGACATTTTGCAGATGGCCGGCGGCGTGAAGGTGGGCTCGCTGAAGACCGGTATGTCGAGCTGTTGGCCGAGCACCTGGAGCTGGTCGATGGCGGCGGGCCGCTGGGTGTCGGCGGCTACGAGCATTGGCGAGCGTCCTTGCTTGCGAATGTAGGCGGCCAGCTTGCCGGCGGTTGTTGTTTTGCCGCTGCCCTGCAGGCCGCACAGCATTATGACCGTCACCCCGTTCTGATTGTAGGGGATGCTGGGGTCGGTGGGGCCCATCAGACGAACGAGTTCGTCGCTGACGATCTTCACAATCTGCTGGCCGGGGCTTACGCTCTTGATGACCTCCTGCCCGATGGCACGCTCGGTTACGGCCTTCACGAAATCGCGCGCGACCTTGAAGCTCACGTCGGCCTCGAGCAGGGCCATGCGAACTTCCCGCAGGCCTTCCCTGATGTTGTCTTCAGTCAGCACGCCTTGCGAGCGGAACTTCTTGAATACGTTGTTGAGGCTGTTGGTTATCGACTCGAACATTTTTTTCGGGTCTCAGTATTCAGATGTAAACGCGAAGTGGCCCGTGAATCATGGCCATCGGCCACTGAAAACTCTCAGCCACTGATCATCTGCAATTTGTAGTCTGTCATGGCCTCTTCGTCCTTGTCTTCGGTACGGCATATTCCGGCTCCGAGGGCGTTGAGGCGCTCTTCTATTCGTTCGTAACCGCGATCAATGTGATAAACGCGGTGGATTTCGGTTTCTCCTTCGGCTACGAGCCCGGCGATGACGAGCGCCGCGCTCGCGCGCAGGTCGGAGGCCATCACGTGCGAGCCGCTGAGCCTGACGACGCCGCGAATGATCGCCGATGAGCCTTCCTTGCGGATGGCGGCGCCCATGCGGTTGAGCTCGGCCACGTGCATGAACCGGTCGGGAAAAACCCTTTCGGTAACGACGCTTATTCCGTCGGCCAGTGTCAGCAGCGCCAGCATCTGTGCCTGCAGGTCGGTAGGCAGGCCGGGGTAGGGCAGTGCGGTGACGTCGGTGGGCCTGAACGGCGGCGACCCGCTGACGCGCAGGCTGCCGTTGGCCTTTTCCACGGTCACGCCAACCCGCCTGAGGTTGTCGATTACGGCTCCCAGATGTGCGTTGCACGCGTTTTCAATGATCACATCGCCGCCGGTCGCCGCGGCGGCCATCATGAATGTTCCGGCTTCGATTCGATCGGGCAGCAGGCGATGGGTTGCTGCGGCCAGGCTCTCGACGCCGCCGATTTTTATCGTGGGCGAGCCGGCGCCGGTTATTCGAGCGCCCATGCCGTTGAGAAACGCTGCCAGATCGGCGATCTCGGGCTCGCACGCGGCACAGTCGATGATCGTTTCACCCTTTGCCAGCGTGGCGGCCATCATGACATTGGCAGTGGCCAACACCGACGGCCCGAACGCTCCGCCGAGGTAGATCTCGGCGCCTGTGAGTCGATCGGCCTGTGCGGTCACATAGCCGCGTTCGATCGTGATATCGGCGCCGAGCTCGCGGAGGCCCTTGATGTGGAGGTCGATCGGCCGCACGCCGATGACACATCCTCCGGGCAATGAGACTACCGCCTTGCGCCGCCTGGCAAGAAGCGGCCCCAGCACGCAGATCGAGCCGCGCATGGTGCTCACCTTCTTGTAGCCGGCCTTGATGGGCGCCGTGTCGACGGGTTCGAGGCACAGGCTGCCGTCGTTGCGGTGCTCGCCCTGCACGCCAAGATCGGCGAGTATATCGAGCAT
>JABMSA010000653.1 GCA_013202185.1 Planctomycetota bacterium | reverse complement strand
TTGATGTCTACATCGTTCGTCTCGTCGACGTCGATGGATCCGAAGGTCGTGTTGTCGATGTCCAGAGTCGTTACGGTTGTAGTCACGTCAACGCCGGTCGCGGCGTCGATCGTGAGAAGGGCGGCCGCGATTGACCCAGTACCTGAAACCGCTGCACCTGAGTCCAGCGTCACGTTGCCGCTCGTCGTCGCGATCACGTTGTTGATGGTGACGGCGCCCTCGGACGTGATAGCGATGGCTCCCGTCTCTGTCGTGAGCTTCCCCACGATAATGTTGGCGGTGCCAATGTCGCCTCCGTCGGCTCCGGCGGTGAGAGTGATAGTGCCTGTGGTGCCTGTGTCAGTGGTCTTGAACTCGAGGGCGGTTCCGTCGAGGCTCGATGTGAGATCTATCCCGCCGCTGCCTTCACCCAAGGCGTTGCTGGTGGTCATTGTCAGGCTGTTGCCGGCCGTGATGGCCACGTCATCAAGGTTGAAGTCGCCGCTTACAGAGATGGAGTTTGTGGCTTGAAGGTTTATGCTGGCGCCGGTTCCCTCGATTTCGGACTCGTAGATGACGAAGGCATCAGGCAGATCGGCGTAGACAATTATTCCATCAGCGCCACCATCATTCAGGGTGCCAACGGCGCCATCACTGTCGTCACCGTCAAGATCCCCGCCGACTGAACCCGTTATCACTATATTCTCAGGATCGTAAAGAACGGTGCCGGTCGAGCCGTTTTGTGCGCTGAGGTCTACTGTTCCTCTGGAGATGAGGCTCTGTGCTCCGGAGATTTCGGCGAATCCTCCGTCTCCTGAGTTGGCTCCGCCGCGTGCGGAGAGGCTGCCGAAGAATCCTGTGAGTTCGTCGGCCCATACGATGAGTTTGCCGCCGTCGCCTTCTGTGATTGCGTCGGCGGTGATGGTCGAGTCGGTGCTGACGTATGTGCGTGAGGCTGTGGGTAGTTCGCCGCCTCCCTGGAAGTCTCCGCCGATGAGAACCGTGCCGCCTCCGGCATCGCCGGATGCGTCGATTGTGGCGTCGACGATGGCCACTCTGTCACCAAGGACGGTTATGGCGCCGCCGGTTCCACCCGGCGAGTTGTTGGCGGCGTCGAGTGTGCCGCTTACTTCGACGCGTGCCTGGCCGCCGGCTTCGAGAGCGATTTCGCCGGCGCGAACGGTTCCGGTGTTGCGAATGGCAAGTGATACCATGTCGCCGGCTCCGAGGGCTACTTTGCCGCGCCCGGCGGATATTGTGCCGGTGTTTTCGACGGCGGGTGCGTCTGATGCGACCGCACTTGCTCCGTTTGTGATTCTTACCATTATGTGGCCGCCGCGCTCGCCGATGAGAATGTCGTCGCCGGCGGCGATGACCACGATGCTGTTGTCGCCGACGATGGAACCGTGGTTGGCGGCTATCTTGCCGAGCAGGCTGACGATCTCGCCGTTGATGGTGCCCTGGTTGACGACCGAGCCGGTGAGGTTGGTGAAGTGATTTATGTTGTTGAGGAAGTTCTGGTTGGTGATGGTGCCTGCGGCGGCGTAGATTCCGCCGACGTCGACAATGGCTCCGTTTCTGAAGTATACGCCGGCGGGATTGGTGATGTATACAATGCCATTGGCCAGGAGTGTGCCGCTTATGACGCTGGGGTCGGGGCCGAGAACGCGGTTGAGCACGCGCGCAAGTTCGTTGGGCTGGACGAACTGGACTGTTTCCTGTGTCTGGATACCGAAGCCCTGGTAGTTGATGATGCTGTTGTTGCTGGCTGTGATGACGGTGAGGTTGCCGTCGCGATTGAAGTTGACTTGCCCCTGCACCACCTGCTCGCCTTCCGGGTCGGCCAAGGCAAGTTGAGGAAGTGGGTGAAGAGCGATGATGCTCACAGCAACAAGGCAAACAAACTGTTTTACCAGGGACGGTCTACGCGTGATATTGGTCTTCATAGCCTGCTCCTGCAAAATGGACATTTCCGTAGAGGGTTGTGTGTTCTGCCGTTTCGATCAAGTCGAAGACGATCCGGCCGGGACCTGCCCGCCGGCGGCACGAGAATAGTTACCACATTAATGTTGCGCTCACGTGAACTTTGCTGTCGCCGGGATCGACATCGCCTGCATCTGTGAGGGCGATGCCGTAGTCGCATCGAATGTTTACGTTGTTCCTGACTTGCAGCTCGACTCCGACGCCGGTGCTTGCAAGACTCTCATCCTTCTCGATGCTGGACTTGCTGTTGAGCGTCGTGTAGCCGCAGTCGACAAAAGTACGGAAAATGAGATCCCAGTCGGGCTTGTCGTACACATTTTGCGGCGCGAGTTTGAATCTGCCCAGGAGGGGTAGGTTCCTGCTGGGTTGTGGCTTGAATCTTCTGGGGATGTGGCAGCGATATTCGACGGTTCCGACGTATGCATTGTCGCCCGCCGCCACTGATTCGCTGTAGCCTCTGACGGTGTAAAAGCCGCCTACGATGCTTTCGAACTGAGGGGAAAGGCGATGGCCGAATGCGTATTGGCCTGCAAACATAAGAGCTATTTCGTGTGCGAGTGTCGAGGTTTCAGGTGTTGCGGGGTCTTGCCAACCGTCGGGGTAGATGATCGGCTCGAGGAAGAACGAGTAGGTGCCGCTCCACTGGAGTGTGACCCACGATTTATCCACGTCGAGCCGCCCGAGTTGTTCTGCGTGGTTGGCCCTGGTGCCGGCGACGCTGGGCAGGTTTCCCTCGAGGGTCATCTTTGCGTGAATCTGCGAGGTGTCTCTGTCTCGGCTCAGCCGCACGCCCACGCGCGGCAGGATAAAATCCTCTCGCACCCTGTACAAGCCTACCTGGTTTCGGACCATTATGTTTCGCCACTCAATGCCCGCGAAGACATCGGCGAAGAGGTCTCCTTGCGCGTAGAAGTTTTCGATGAGTTCGATGCCCAGCTTGGCCTCTTCTCCGTGGAACCGTTCGTCGGGTCTGCCCACTTCCGACGCATCGTACTGCGACCACAAGGCGTCGATGCGCCAGCGGGTCGAGTCCCATTCGCTCAGCGGGGCTTCGTACGACGCCACCATCGCGTGCGATTCATCGAAGCTGGCGGTGATGTAGTCGAAGTTGAATACCGCGTCGTTTTTCAGGAAATGGTGGATGACGAGGCCGATCCGCTCGCGCCACCTGTTGGTTGTTTTTGTTCCGGTGTTCGAAATCTGGGCATAGGCGAATGTTTTCTTGTTCTCGGAAACCAGATAATCGAGGCTCACCTCGCCTGCTTCGCCCGCGGCTGCGATCGTCACGTCGACCCTTCGTGCGGCAGAGCGGTTCAGCCGCGATACGTAGTCATCGAGAACATCCCTCTTCAGGATGTCGCCGGGCCGAATGGGCGACATGGCGCGTATGAACCCGTGCAACTCGTTGTTCAGTCTGGCCGAGTATGGTATGCGCCTGCCTTGTGCAACGGTTCGCACGTCCTTCACGATGGCAACCGATATCTCAAAGTGCAATGCGGTGTTGTTGCCGCCACGGAGGTCTCTGCCCGCCACGTCGATGTCTTCAGCCTTGGGCTCAACGAAAACGCCAATGTACCCCAACGAGCCATAATATGCGACAATGGCTTCGCAGATTGCATTGATCGCGCTGCCGTAGTAAGTTTGCTTGCCCTTCAGGGAAAGCCCTTCGAGCGTAGATGTTACAGTGGGAGCACCCTCACGGGGCCTGATGTAGCCATCGGGGGTTTCCGTCAGCTCCACCTCGACGCCGTGGAGCGTGCGCAAAACGGAAACCAAGTCCAGAAAGGCTCGTTCGTACTCCTGGACGTACTCGAAGGCAAACTCACTTACGGGATACGTCTCGCCGTCTTGCTCTCCGGGTACTACTGGTTCGGGGGGCGCTTCTGCCACGTCTTCGGCGGGTTCGGCTGCGTCAGGCGGCGGCTCATCCGGGGGCGCTTCGGCCTCTTCAGGTT
>JABMSA010000652.1 GCA_013202185.1 Planctomycetota bacterium | reverse complement strand
GTTTGCCCTTCTTCTCACTACCGAACTGTGCTTCCTGCCGGACAAGCCGGCAGGGGAGCCCAGCACAAAGCCATCGAACCTGCCACGAGGCTATGGCGGACAGGCGAGGACGGTTCGGACGTCGCCGCCAGCTTATCCTTGAAAAAAGGGCGGGTGTTGTGTAAGCTATTGATGTAAGATATACGCCCGCCGATGCGGCGCCGGCAAAGGCGGCCACGGCGGGCTTTCAAGGCCAAACAACTTGCCCAGGAGGTCTACCCATGAAAGGTGCCGCTGCTCTCTCATCGTGCATGCTTGCCACTCTCGCTCTTCTCTGCTCCGGATATGCTTCGGCCGATCTCGCCGTTGTCACTCCGCCGAGCGTGCGGTTTGTAGACGACAACGCCCCGGATGACCCCGCGCCGAACGATCCGACCGTAAGCGATCCCGCCGAAGACGGATCCGCCGAGCATCCCTTCGACGCCATCCAGAAAGCCGTAGATGCCGCATCGGACGGAGGAGTGATCGTCGTACGAGATGGGATCTACGCCGGCCCGGGCAACCAGGACATCGATCTCGCGGGCAAGGCGGTTTACCTCAGCTCGAGGAACGGGCCGGGCGCCTGCGTCATCGATTGCGGCGGCGGCATAGACAACGCGCACCGTGGATTTCAGTTTGTCAGCGGCGAGACCGAAGACACCGTCGTCAGCGGCTTCACCATCGTCAACGGATACGCCCCCTTCGGCGGCGGCGTGTACTGTGGGTCGTACGCATCGCCCGCGATAATCAATAACGTGATAACCGGCAACGTGGCCGAGCGCGACGGCGGGGGCATCGCGTGCGACGAATCGTCGGCACCGATCATCGTCAACAACCTGATTGTCGGAAACGCGGCCACAGAGGGCGGCGGAATGCATTGCGCCGATTCCGATCTCCTCATCGCAAACACCACCGTTGCCGGCAATTCGGCGGCGCGGGGCGGAGGAATAGTCGGCCGTGGAGGAACTGTGCTTCTCAACGGATGCATCGTGTGGGGCAACGCACCCGACGGAGAGGCGGAGGTTGCACTGCGGTCGTCCCAAGGCGGTGTCTCTGTACTGTCCGTAAGCTACTGCGATGTCAAAGGCGGCCGGAAGGGCGTGTACGCCGAAAAGGGATGCGTTCTCAACTGGGGCGAGGGCAACATCGCCGCCGACCCGATGTTTGCCGATGCCGCCGCCGGCGATTTCCACCTCAAATCGAAAGACGGCCGATGGGACCCCGCAGGCGAAGGCGCCTGGCGAACCGATAAGACCAACAGCCCGTGCGTTGACACCGGCGACCCGAAGGCCGACTACTCGGGCGAGGCCCAGCCCGACGGCTTCAGAGCGAACATGGGCGCCTACGCCAACACGTCACAAGCATCCCGGACCCTGCGATGGATCACTGCAGGCGATGCCAACGGTGACGGCGTCGTCGACGATCGCGACATGACCAGCATCAGGGAGAGGCTCAGCGACGATACATCCTCCAAGGACAACTGGAAGGGCGACCTCAACCGCGACGGGAAAATCAACGTGCTCGATCTCCTCCAGGTACGCAAGAATCTCAGCAAGCGCAAGAAATAAGATAGAGCTTATCCGCGGATCGCGCAAATTACACAGACCATTTCGGATCGGTAAGAACTGTGGACTTGGTGTCTTGCTCTGAATCTCTGTCCGAAATCTGCGGACAAAATCCAGCCTATCCGAAAGCTGCGTATAAATCTCTGAAGGCTGCGAGGCAAACAATGACGGAAAAGTAAACTATCGAATTCGACAACGGCTTTGTTCTTACTCTCGCGTGCGACGGCGGGCGCTTCCTTGGTATCGGCGATGTGCGCTTCAACGGCACGCCCCTGCGATGCCCGCAACTGCCCTGGACGTTCTACATCGAATCGGATACCGGCTTCCGATTCTCCACGTTCAGCCTGGTGAACGTTGCAGCGTCGGGTGCAGAGGCCACCATCGTGTTCACTGCGGAAGGCGAATGGCTGCCGCGCATCCAGGAAGCCGACGCCATGGGCGATTCGCGTATAAGAACCCGCCGACTCGAGCGTCCTGTCGCTACGTTCAGTTGGAGCGCTTCTCCCTTCAGGATGCAATCGGCGCCGTGCTGCCCCCCTCACGCAAGCGCTAGTACACGCTTCGGAACACCGAATAAGGACACAATCATGGCAGAGCTTGAACGCCTCGACGATGAGTATCGCTATCCCTATCTCGCGCCTTCGGAACTGAAAGCGCGCCTGGCGAAGAAGGCAATCCTCTACTTGCCGATCGGCTCCCTCGAGTGGCACAACGAACACCTGCCGCTGGGCACCGACACATTGCACGCCATCGAGCTGGCAAAGCGATTGTGCCGGCGGCTGGGCGGCGCCGTGCTGCCCGCCTTCTGGTGGAACACGGGCGGATGCCACGACTCGCCCGTCACATATCACATGCCCGAAGAAATCTACCGCACCACGCTCAACAACGTCTGCCTTGGCCTGGCGCCCATTCCGGCGCGGGTGCTTGTGCTCATCAACGGGCACGGCGGCGTCTACCAGAAAGACTCGCCCCAGGTCATCGCAGATGAGCTGAACGCCGAGGATTTCCCCGCGCGCGTGGTCGTGGCCGATCCGTACGGCCTGGGCGCAAGCTCGCCGTGCCGCATCGATCACGCCGACACCGGCGAGACCAGCTTCTCCCTCGAGCTGATCCCGCAGTTGGTGAGGATGGGCCGCGACATCGGGCCCGATCTCTTCAGCGGCCGCAAGCCGTTCATCGATCGCGGCCAGCCGTCAGCCGACAACGGGCGACTCCTCTGGGAGGCCTACGCAGCCGATGCGGCCGAGCTGATTGAAAAGGCTTACCAAGGCGGCGGGCAATGTGATTGATGATTTGGCGAGGTCTGCCGCAATGTGTTGTCGGTGAGTGAGATCAGCAGCAGTTCACGACAAAGTTCACGAAGTAGTCTGGCGGATCAGTGAGCATGCATGAATTGCAACTTTCTGACGGAGAACATAATGCGAAGGATAAACGTGAAGCAAGGCAAGCGATACACATTCGCCACGCACATCAACGACATGCTCCTCCCGCGCGAAGAGGCCGAGATTATCGAAGCCTTCTACGTGATCATCGAGCCCGGCAAGTACACGCACTCGCACACACATGACGATACCGAGCAGTTGTACTACGTTATCTCCGGCAAGGGCAGCGCCGTGTTCACCTTCCCCGACGGACACGACGAACAGTTCGAGATGCTGCCGGAAGACGTCATCCACGTGCCGCGCAACGTCGAGCACCAGATATTCTGCGCCGGCGACGAAGCCTTAACCTATCTGTGCGTCGACGGCTTCCCACTGGGCAAGCCCGCCGACGAGCCCACCTGGGACCACCATTACCG
>JABMSA010000651.1 GCA_013202185.1 Planctomycetota bacterium | reverse complement strand
CGACTTCCTTGGCTGCGCAAATGCAGACCGCTCCGGCACCGGCTCAAATGCACTCTACTATCCGTTAGCAGAGCAGAAGAAAAGCAGAAGCACCTCAGATCTCTACGACTTAGAGCCAGACAAAGCCGAAAAAGACGGCAGCATCTCGATGCGCACCGAGGAACTTCAAGGCAACTCCCCCCACTTCCAAGACTCATTCGACAAGGGAAGCACCCTCGGCATACCACTGGGAGAGGCCCCTCCGGAATTCGGACCGATCTTCTCCAACGGCGCATGGCTCAAAACAAGAGGCGCATTGAAATACCAGTTTCACGATGTGTTTCCCCCGAGTTCACGCATGTTTACCGTCGGCATGTGGATATGCCTCAACCTCAGCGACCCCAACGACACAACAGACAAAACAATACTCGTCGTCGACAAGATCGGCACGAATAATGAACCAATCGTCTTCAAGATAGTCGACCAAAAGCTCTGTCTCAGACTCGTTGGCACAACCGGGACAATAGGAGGGCAGCCCGTAAGAATGCTGCCCGAGGGCGGCGACAACCCCGTCCCACGGGTCCCCTGGCGGCACGGAGAATGGCACTGGATCGGATTCCGCTTCGAGGAAGCAGGCGGCGACAACGACAACAGCAAAGCGACGATATTTGCCACGAAGATCAAGGAGGACGGCACCCATGAACTCGAGGAGAGCATCCTCCAAACCAGCAGCGGCCAGAAGATGTTCCTCTACAAAGCGCAGCCCGCAAACTTCGTCAAGTTCGGCAGCATCAACGCGATAGTGGACGACATATACGTCACCACAGACCACGATTCATTCCTGCCCGACACACGCTTCAAGAAAGGAACCTACAGTTCGCCAAAGACCATCTTTAGCCTTTCCGACGAAGAAAAGGAGCTACCGATCCAGCTCGGCACCATTTCGTGGACAGAATACCTCACCAGCAAGTGTCTGCCTGCGGGCAAGGCCGATTTCGATCCGGGAAAGGACCACTACTCAGACGTCCACGTGAGCGCCAGCACCGGATCCGCAACCGGCTCGGAGGCCGGAACCGGCGAAAACAACAAACCCCTCTCGCAGATACCTGTATGGTTCAGCCACGACGACCTCCTGGCCGGACTCAAGGACGACTTCAGAATCGGCAAGTGCGGCGAAGGCCAGAGGCTGGGCAAGGGCAGGGGCAGCGTGCCACCTACTTACTGGACAGGTTACAGCGACTCCGCGAGGGAAAACGCAACCGCCAAAGGCAGCGACAAGATACAAGTCAGCATAACGCTCAACGGCCCGGGCGACGGTCCCAGCGCCACACGCCCAAGCTTCGAGGCACCCTACGTCGACGACATAACAATAACATACTTCAAGGACCTCGAACTGCTCTACTGGAAGGTCGCAACCGATCCCGCAGAATAGCAGATGGCCGGACAGGGACAATCACTGACCGGGCCGCGCCCCACAGCGAAGCGCGGCCCGGCGTTTCTTGCACAAAACCGACCGCAAACACAGCCATACCACGGATAACCCACTCAACCATGAGCCCGGCCGCAGCAGCAGCAATCGCCCTCGCGCCTCTCGTCGCATGGCGAATCGTCCGCACCGCCCTCGCCTGCCTGGGCAACCGCTCTCCGGCCGCCACGCAAGCCGCCCTCCGCCACTTCTCGCCTGCCCAACTCGACGCGGGCAGAATGCACACAAGAGCGTATCTGATTCCGGACCTGCTGCGCACGCTTCTGGCGCTCGCACTGCTGTGGACTCTCATATTCCACTCGCTCGCCGGGCGAATGGAGAGCGCCGCCGAGTCGTTATTTGCCGGCCTGCCGCTCCAGGCCGCTTGTTTTCTCGTCATCTACATAGGCCTGCACGTTGTGATATTTGCGCCGCTTGAGGTCTATTCCGGCTACGTGCTCGGCCGACGCCTCGGCACGCTCAAGCAAACGTTCCCTCAATGGCTTGCCTTCCAGGCCAAGGGCATAGCCGTCAACTTCCTCCTCACGTGGGCTGTGCTCTGCATGTTCCTGTTCCTCGTGCGGACCTTCACCTGCTGCTGGTGGGTGATCGCAGCGGCGGCACTCACGCTGCTGGCAGCCGTGCTCATCTTCCTGCAGCCCATTGTGCTCGCGCCGATCTTTTATCGCTTCACCCGGCTGCACGAAAGCCCCCTTCGCAACCGACTGCTCGACCTCTGCCGCAAGGCCGGCGTCGAAGCACGTGACGTGTTCGTCCAGCACGAAAGCAAAACATCCACACACAGCAACGCCTACTTCACCGGCATCGCCCACAGCAGGCGCATAGTATTGTTCGACAACCTCCTCAACAGCCACTCGCCGGAAGAGATCGCCGTCATCGTAACTCACGAGGCCGGCCACTGGTCGCACGGCCACATCTTCATCGGCATCATACTGTCGGCCGTCTCCATCTTCGCAGGGTCGTTTGGGTTGAACTATCTCTTCGGCGTGCCGGGCGTGGAAAAATTCTTCGGCACGTCAATGGGCCGCCTGTCGGCGCTGCCCGTGATAACGTTGCTGGCAATGGCAGCGTCGGCGTTCGCCGGCCCGTTTGTGTCTGCACTCTCGCGCAAGTTCGAGCGCCAGGCCGACGCCACCGCACTGAAAATAACAGGCGACCCCGACGCGTTCATCAGCGCGCAAGTGAGGCTCGTGTGCGACAACAACATTGACGTTCTGCCCCACCCTCTACTCGTTCGGCTGTGTGCTTCCCATCCCACGGCCCTCCAACGCATTCGTTTTGCGATCGAGAGCGCCGAGAAGAAAGAGGAATAGTGGGGCATTCGACCCGGCGAACACGCACAATTCGTGGAAGGCCACCGGCGTGCGGGCCTCGGGACGCAAGATAAATTACGTTGACTTTGCCGCGGAAAATCCGTAGTCTATAGATAGTCGGTGAGACATCATCACAATACATTAAGGAACGGAATAGAATATGAGACAGTGCTACAATTGCGAATGGGAATGGAGAAAACCCTACGAGCCCGCCTTCAGAGAGATGTGCCCTCGATGCGACGCCTTCCTTCACACTTGCAAGAATTGCCGACTCTACGAACCCGCCGCGCATCAGCAGTGCAAGAGCCCCACAGTCGAGGCCGTCGGCGATAAAGAACGGGGAAACTTCTGTGGCGAATTTCGATTCATGAAGACCGAACCCCCCCCCTCCTCCAAAAACTCAGAAACGCCCGACTCGAAGAAAGAAGATGACGGCCTCAACGCCCGCGAGAAGTGGCGGAGGCTCTTCAAGGACGATTGATCGCTAAGGCTGCTCGGGCGGATTCTTGCCGGCCTTCGCACCCTTCCTCAGGATATCCTTGTATCGTTCGTCCTGCCGGATATTGTCCAGATCAGTGTCCTGCTCCATCCATTCGAATTCATCGTAGCCGGCGTCAACCGCCTTGCGCAGCCACTCGAGGGCTTCGTCGATTTTCTTCTCGAGCGACCGCACACACGCCATGTTGTACATTGCGATGTAATTGTCGGCATCGAGCTCGAGGCCCTTCATGTAATGTTCTTCGGCCTTCGCGTACTTGCTCTCCTCCAGAAACGAATTGCCGATGATTATATGCACGCGGGCGTCGTAAGGATCCAGCCCCGCTATTTCCACGCCTTCTTCCATCAGCACGGCCAGGCCCTCTGATCCGAGGTCTGCCAGCATCACCGCGGCAACCCGCCTTACCGTCTCGCTCGGGTCGCGACGGAGTATCCGACGCAACACGTCCGTCGCCCCCTCATCGCCAACCATCCTCAAGATCCGCACTATCTTCTCGCGCATCGTCGGATCGGCCTTTTCAAACTCCTCGATCAGGCCGCCGGCCACCGCCCACAACTCGGGGCTCACACACCAGCGTATCATCAGCTCGGCGGCCGCTGCACGTTGAGCCACTTCGGGATCGTCACTCTCGCGGGCCTCCGCCAGGGCCGGGAGCGCATGGTCGCCAAGCTCAACGAGCCGCGCAGTAGCCCCTTCGCGCACGGCATAGCGATCGTCCGAGAGCTGCCGTATCAGCCGGGCCGTCTGCTCGTGCTCGTCGAGCGCCGTTGCGCGCGTGCCCGTCTGAGACAAAGAGCCGCGGTTCTCGGCGCACCACGCGTCGGCGGCTGCAACGACAAGGCACACCGCAACGGCCAATGCCGTCGCGTTTCGAATTGCCCGCTCAACCGCCCTGGTCATTGATCCTCTCCTGGTCGTTGTTGTTGATCTTGATCCATTTCACTGATCCGACAGATTCTGATAGTACTGTTCGAGCAGCCTCTTGTAGGCCTCCGGAAAATCTTCCTTGAGTACTTGCTCGTACTCCTGTCGTGCCTTCGGCGGCAGGCTGCCCCACTCGATTCCCTTCTGCCCGCCGGGCTCCGTGCCCGTTGCCGCTTTGCCGCCGCCGCCGGCTTCCTTGGATTGTTGAGCGCGCTGTGGGCCCTGGTTGCTCGATTGCTTGGTGTTTGCCGGCTTGGGCTTGGATTGTTGCGGCTGCTCTTGTTGTTGTTCTTGCTGTTGCTGTTGCTGTTGCTGCTGCTTTTGCTGTTGCTGCTGAGCGATCTCGATAATCTGGTCGAGCATGTCGATGGCGTTGATCTGACTGACCTGCGCCTGCGAGTCGGTTCGGCCCTGCTTGAGCTTCACCTGGGCCTTCACCATCTCGTCGGCCACCATGTGCAGAGGATTGGGCTTCTCGGCGGCCGCCTTCGGGTCGGCGTCTTTCTGCTCGAGATTCTTCAGGTCATCAGCGGTCACCCTCACGGGCCGCTCGGCCGCGTAGCCGTTCGCGCACACCACCGACACTGCAATAATCGCAACCAGGATTCTCATTTTGCCTCCTTCTGTGCCTTGTCCAATTCGTGCGCAAACTTCCGCGCGGTCCTCGAAACGCTCTCTTGCTTCTCGCCCAGCCGCTCAACGAACTTCTTCAGCAACACAGGATTCATCCTGCCCATTGCCTTCTCCTCCTCGTAGCGTTTGGTGGAGTCGAGAATATCCTCTTCCAGCGTTCTGAGCATCTTCAATTGCGGCAGTGGCGGCACCAGCGGGGGCTTGCCTCCTGCTGCGCCTCCTGCTGCGCCTCCGCCTCCCCCGCCCTTCTTTGCTTCGTCGTATTGCTGCTCGAGCGACTCAACCAGCTCGGCCAGCGTCCGCTCGATATCCTTTTGAACCTGCTGTGTCGACCACCCGACGTCTTCGTCGGAGAGCCGCTTCGCCGCGTCCGACATGTCCTTCACAACGTCCGAGATTGCATACGCGAAGACAACGCTGTCTTCCTCCTCGAGCTTCTTGAGCACCTTGCGGGCGCCGTCCTCGAGCCGGGCCTGCCCCGCGGCAACGCCCTGCAGCTTGAGCAGCCACGCCCTCTGCAGCCTGCCTTCCTTCTTCGCCACGCCGTCTATCGTGATCGTCTCTACATTTATCCGGCGCTGTTTGCCGAGCATCTCTGCAAGTGCTTTTCCTATCTCAAAGAGCTTCTTCTCGCGTTCCTTTCTGGCAAGCTCCTCCATCGCCTTATCGAGTTTCCGCTTGGCTTCCTGCAAGTGCTCCACGGCCTCTTCCTGCTTTTGGCCGGCGCTCTGGCGGTTGTTCTGTTGGAGGCTTTCCTGGGCCTGGCCCATGCTCTGCTGCGCCTGCGATGTGCTCGACGACGCGCCCTCCGTCTGCTTCGAAAGCTCCTTGTCGAGCGCCTTGCTCTGCTCGGAGAGATTCTCGAGGTCGCGGGTGAGCTGCTGCGTATCAGTCCGGATGCGCTCCTGCTCAGCGGCAAGTTTGCCGGCCTCTCGTGCCTCCGCGGCCTTGTCGAGCAATTCCTTTGCCCTCTTGAGGCGGCCCATCGCCGCAGCCTGCGAAACGCCGGCCTTCTCGGGTTCGTCGTTGTTTAGAATATCCTCCGCTTCGGTCATCGCCTCAGACGCCTTGGCGGCTTCATCTGCTGCATCGGCGCTCAGCTCGGCGAGCTGCTTTGCGAGCGCCTCCGCTTCCTTTGCGAGCGCCTGCTGCCCGGGGGCAAGATCCGCCGACGCCTCTTCTTCCTTCGCGCGGCCGTCGGTTGCCTTGTTGAGCTTGTCCTGCTGCTTTATCATCTTCTCCAGGCGCTGCCGTGCATTCTTTATTGCTTCGGCGCCGGCGGGGTCGGTGGCTGCTTTCTGTGCCTCCTGGTCGCGGATCAGCTTCTCGATCTTGCGCGCGGCCGCCGCCATCTCGCGCTTGAGTTGTTCGAGGTCGGTGTATTGTTTGCGCTTGGCCGCGTTGAGGTTCTCGACAAGCTTCTGAAGGTCGGCGTATATCTTTTCCTGCGCCGACACTGCCGCGGCGGGGCTCATCTTGCCGAGTGTGCCGGCGACGTCTTGCATTTTCTTGCGTATCTGATCGCGGGCGGCCTCTTCAACGGCCTCTTGCACGGCTTCGGCCGCGGTGGGATCCTTCTCGCGGGAGTTGTCCACAAAACGCCGCATTCCCGATTCCAGGCTCTTCATCTCTTCGTGGCCCGACGTCTGGTCGCGCTCGAGTGTGCGGAGGATCGCCTTGTCCTCGTCGGCCATCTCGGCCGGCATCTGGCCGAGAGTGCGAATGCTTATGCTCTTGCTTCGCTGGTTTATGCCCTGCTGCTTGAGAACGAGCCGCCCGGCCTGGCGGATCAGCTCGTCGAGGTCCTCCGTCTTGCCCATCCGCTTCAGCAGCGCCCCCAGTTCGTCGAGTGCGTCGGCCTGCGCGCTCGACGCGTCCTGCAGGCTCCTGGTCGGCTCGTCCTTGTTCGTCTGTGCCTGGGCCAGGCTGTTTGCGGCGTCTTTCATCGGCTCGTCGCCGATCCGTTTCATCGCATCCTCGAAGGATTTCAGCCGCGCCACGTCCTCTGGAGCGCCGACCTTGTTCTCGGCCATCTCCCTTGCAACGTCGGCGAATCTCGCGGCCGTCTGGGCGGCTCTTCTGGCGAGTTCCCTCTGCTGCTGCGTGGCGCTGTTGAGTTGCTGCGCCTGGTCGCCGGTGAGCTTCTTCTGCGCCCGCAGCGTATCGATCAGCGCATCGCTGGCGGCCTTCAACCGATCCTGAATCCCTCGGATCGCCTCGATGTCCTTCTTCACATCCTTGAGTTGGTTATCGAGCTTGGCCGCGAGCTGTGCGGGGCTTACTATGCTGAGGTAAAAAGCGTCGGACCTGCCGATGCCGGGGCCCGTCACATCGTTGTAGTCCTCCGCCTCCACCACGCACGTGATAACGTCGCCTTCCTTGGGCGAGAGCCGGCCGAGCTGCCATGATCCGCTATTGAGCACTCGGGCCTCCCCTGGCGTTGTATCGGCGAACACCTCTACGAGCTGCGGGCCATCGTCGCCGTTCTTCATTATGAATCGCGTTTCGCGGATGCCGCCGAAATCGCGCTCGTCGGTGCTCTCGGCAACAATGCTGATCGTGGCATTGGCCGTTACTTCGCGATTGCCCTTCGGCTCGATCACGCGCACCGCCGGCGGATGGTCCACAATAACACGAAGCCGGTACGTCACCGGGTTTGAATCCTCGAGCCCATCGACGCTCGTCACCTCGATCCTGTAAGTGGTCGGGCCGGGCTTCAGCTCGAATCCGCCGCTTAGCAGGCTGCCGGCGGCCGTTGCTGCTTCGTCGGGCGCGGCTCCTTCGGACGGTGCAACCTTCAGCGGATGTTCGGTGCCGTTGTCCAAAACGATCTTCGCCCCGCCGGGTCTGATCGGCTTGTTGGTGCGCCCCGCGAGGCTTACCTTCGTGCCCGTAACACCGGCAACGGCCCCCTGCCCGCTAGTCTGCTTGTATGCGGCAAGGTCGGTGTACTTAGGGAATTCGTACGCAACGTCGATAGTCTCCACCTGCGGACGGTCGATGACCTCCACCGTGTATCGCCCGGTCGAATGGTCGCCGCCCTCCAAGACAAACGAAAAGCCTTCGGTGACGGACGCAAAGTGCGCGCGAAACGTTCGATCGCCCATCTTCTTCATCCGCCGCCTGGTTGGAGCGCCGGATGCAAATTGGTAGTGGAGGGTCACGCGCGACGGCACGTGCCCCTTGCACACAACATCTATGGCCACGTCATCGCCCTTGGCAACGCGGCTGGTCCGCTCGCGGCCGGGCAGTGTGAGCGTAGTCTTACGGGGCCACTCGACGTCCGAATACGGATGCAACATTCGAGTCAGGAACACGCCGACGAGGTGTGGCTTGACAGCGGCATATGTGCCCGCAAGCCCGAAGCAAATCAGCCCGGCGGCCAGCAGGCGCTGCAACTGCCCCGTGCGCAAAACGCCTCCGAAATTCACCGGCTCGGCGATCCTTTCGGCGTCTTCGACGATGCGCCTCACCAGGCCCGGCGAGTTGAACCGCGCCGTGGCCGCATCCTGCCTCAGGCGCGAAAGCTGCACCGCGCTGATCAGCCGATCTTCGAATTGCGAGTGGTGTTTTTCTACGAGCAGCGCCAGCGAATCGTCGGAAAGATCGGCCCCGAGCGGACGGAGAACGTATTGGTAGGTGGCAACGGCCACAACGCCCGCGGCCGCGATCATAACCGATATCCGCGTGACGGACGGCAAGTGGGCGTGCCAATCGAGAACATACGCCGCCGCAAACACCGCCAGCGCCAACAATATCACCCGGAGAAAGCCGATGGCCAGGATCAGGCGCACCAGCCCCCGACGCACTGAAGCAAGCTTATTGGAGATGCGTTTGGCAGCCATGCGATGTCTCGAAAGCGCCAAGAACAAAAACCTACACTAAAAGTGTACCACACCCGCGCTCCGATTGCAAACACAAAAAGACTCTCCGACTATGTAATTAGACGTCATTCGGGTGGACATGGTTTCAATATTTTTCAGAATGATCCGCAGATTCCGCGGGTTTCCCAGACTTGGTAGCAAGATTCGGATCAGATCCGCCGCAGAACTATGGCAGGCAGGATGGCGGGCGGGCGGGCAGGGCCGCGGATGGGTCATCTCGAGAATCTTGCCTGTAAGGCGGCCCTGAATTCTGTTACAACATTTTGCACGCCATATCCAGCTTCTACTTCCAATCTCCCTCCAGAATACAATATGATAATGAATGGCAATAACTTTTCCTTCTGTTCGAGGCCGAAACCAACCTCAACTGCTACATTCTGCTGGATTCCTCGGGCTCGATGGACTTCACGAGCGAGGGCGAGAACCGCATGACCTACGGCGCCTCGCTGGCGGCCGCCCTTACATTATTGATGCTGCGCCAGGGCGACCAGGTGGGGCTGGGCGTTTTCGACAAGGAAGTGCGAAACTTCATCCCGCCGCGAGGCAACGCCCGGCACTTCGGCGCAATTGTCGACGCCCTCGAGCACATCCAGCCGGGCGAAGACACAAACATCTCGGGCGTGCTGCACCAGATGGCCGAGCGCGTCCGACGTCGGAGCATGGTCATAATCATCAGTGATTTCTTCGACGACGTCGAGCCCATACTCAACAGCCTCCAACATTTTCGCCATCGCCACAACGAGGTGATCGTGCTGCACCTGCTCGACGAAATCGAGCTTACCTTCCCATTCGATCGCGTAACGCTGTTTGAAGGAATGAAGCGAGGCGAGGAGGTGGTCATCGATCCCCGCATCATGGCAGAAAGCTACCGACGCAGCTTTCACGCACACATGGAGGGCCCCCGCCGGGGATGCACGGGAAAAAACGTCGACTACCAACGCATGATGCTTTCGGAGCCTTTCGACCGCGCCCTCAGCTCGTACCTGGGAAAGCGCGCTTGACGGTTGCAGCCAATGAGCTTTGTTCATCCTGAATTTCTGTATTTGGCGCCGCTTGTGGCGCTTCCGATCCTGATTCACCTCCTGAACCGGATTCGGTATCGGCGCGTCCGATGGGCGGCCATCGAATTCCTGTTGAAGAGCGAGCGCCGCGCCGTGAGACGCGCGCGGCTGCGCCAGCTTATCCTCATGGCGCTGCGAACGCTGCTGCTCGTGGGCGCCCTGGGCTCTCTGCTGCAGCCGATCCTCGGCGGCGGGCCGGCGGCGCTGCTGGGCGGAAGCTCGCAGGTCGCCGTGCTGGTCGACGCATCGGCCAGTGTACCCCGACTCGATGCCGGCGGATGATCGCCACAACTTCGTCTTGCGCGCCACCGGCCGGATACCGCTGCTCCTTGTCGACGGCGCCCCGTCGTCGGCGCCGTCCGAGGGTGCGTCCGATTTCCTCGAGCTGGCCGTCGAGCCGCCTGCGTCGCGGGCAAGCACGCGCTCGCCGTTCGAGGCCAAGACAATCATCGCCAATCAACTCACCACCGCCAGCATAGACGACTATGCGGCCATCTATCTGGCCGACGTCCCCCGCCTCGACCCCCGCAGCATAGCGCAGCTCAACAAGTACGTGGAGTACGGCGGATCCGAGCTTGAGTTGTTCCTGTCGCCCGGGAGGTACCAGATACTAACGCCCAACGGAAAAGTATTGCCGGTGCCCGCTGCAAACGGCTCGGGCCCTTCCATGTTCGGCAGCACGGCCCATACCGGCTTTTATCGGCTGATCGAAGGCGAGCAGACCATGGAAGAAATGAAACGCGCCCCGCTGGTGGCGGCTATCAACGTGCCGCGCGAGGAGTCGTCGCTGGAGCGCATCGACCGCCACACTATCCGGCGCCTGCTGCCCGGTTACTCGATGGAGTTCACGCGGCCTCGCAGCGGCGAGGAGCAACAGTTTGGCAGGAGCCCCGGTGCAAAGAGCGCCAAATCGAGTTTTCCGCTGGCTATGCTGGCGATTCTCTGCCTGCTCGGGGAGGTTCTGCTGGGATGGCGAATCGGCCGCCCAAGCCAGGATAAACCCGAGGAGCAGCAAAAGCAGAACTTGCGTAACAGTTAGCCCTGCAACGTGGGCGCCCCGGCATACGTTTTGCCGGCCGCCGCCCACGCCGGGATAACGAAAAGGTGGCATTTCGGCAGTGAATATCTTTCTTGATTGTCCAATTCCCTGGCTCGTCGGGCCGCTCGCGGGAGCCATCCTGATCGCAGCTATCGTTCTCATCCGGCGCGATGTGGCCCACTTGGGCCGGGGGCTCCGGATTCTGCTGTTGTCGCTGGCGATCATCGCAGGCTTGCAGTTGGTTGGGCTGGTGCTCGGCCCGAAGATCGTTCGCACGTGGCTGGATCCGATGAAGCCGCGCTGCGCGGTGCTGGCCGACGGATCGCGCAGCATCCTCATCGCCGATACCTACGCCGGCGACGAAGAAGAGTGGCTCGAGGACCACGTGCTTCCGGAACGAGACGACGAGAACCCTTCCGGACCTCCCAAGCCTGCCGCCGCCGGAAGGAGCAAGCAGAAATATTCGCGCGAGAAGATAGTTCGGCGGGTGCTCGCTCGCGACGAAGACGGCTGGCTGGTGAAACTCGAGAAGGACCTCGAGGTAACCGGCGTGCGGTTCTCGACCGAGCTGGAGGGGCTGCCTCTCGATGCGGACGCCGCACCCTTTGTGGTCAACAAGGAAGAAGGCTACTCGACCGCACTGGGCGAGGCGATGCAGCTAGCGGCTCGGGCGGGACGCGTCCGCGCGCTCATCCTGCTGAGCGACGGTGCGTGGAACGACGGTGCCGATCCGTCGGAGGTCGCGCGCGTTCTGGGCGGGCAGGGCATACCGGTGTATGTCGTGGGCGTTGGCAATCCGTCGCCGCCGCGCGATCGGCGCCGAGAAGAAAGAAAAGGTAACGTACCGGGTTCTGGTCGGAGAACGGGTGATCCCCGTGGACTGGTGGGAACCAACGGAATACGTCGCAGTCGGCGCCGTGCTCGATGTGAGGGTCTACGTGGCCGTGTTCACGTCCCGCACGGGTGCCGCGTACAAATTGGTCGTCGACGAAGGAGGCGCGTCGGGTGAAGTCAAGTTTTGAAATCTGGGAATGGTTCATCAGCAAAATCGAAGGCATCATCTGACCTGTCCGCCTTCCCAGGAACGGGCAATCTTTGCGGGACCATAAACGAGCAATGAGACTACGAGAGTCCGGTGAACGAACACTCGGAGGCACACTGTGCAACTTGGACGCGGACGATTGCCCGTTCTCTGGCTTGGTCGACGCCGTCCACATGGACGCCGGACGGGAGACGCCCCAGCAGGGCGTCTCTACACTCCCTCCGGAGCATCCGCCGGTGGGAGAGTCCTCTGTGCACCTGGAACGCGACATCAAAGATGTTTCCGACATGCTTTTTGCAGTTCTGGGTGCCAGGGGCCGTCCTTCATTGAAGGATTCTAGCTTCATTCTGAAAGATGGCACGACGGTCAAATTCAACTTTGAACCGCCCGCTGATGAGGAGGCTTCCAGCGCCGAATTACGGGCGAAACTCGCCCGAATACGGTCCGAAAGTGAATGATAAATGGGGATTTTTCGCAACATGAAGT
>JABMSA010000650.1 GCA_013202185.1 Planctomycetota bacterium | reverse complement strand
GGTGAACTCGTCGACGATGAGGACCTCGCCGCCCTTGACGACGTAGTCGCGGTCGCGCCGGTAAAGCTCCTTCGCGATCAGTGCCTGGTTCATGTGGTGCGGCCAATCCACGTTTTCGCCGCTGTAGAAGCTGTCTACGCCGAGCATCTCTTGCGCGTGAACGATCCCTTCTTCGGTGAGGGTTACGGTGCGTTCCTTTTCGGCGACTATGTAGTCGCGGTCTTCCCCGGCCCTCAGTTTTTGGGCTGCGGCGTTGGCCCTGTAATACTTGTCGGTCGATTCCTCCGGCATGCCCGAGATGATCAGCGGCGTGCGGGCCTCATCGACCAGGATGTTGTCCACTTCGTCGACAATTGCATAATGCAGCGGACGCTGCACTTGCCGCTCGGCGCTGGTCTTCATGTTGTCGCGGAGGTAGTCGAAGCCGAATTCGTCGTTCGTGCCGTAGGTGATGTCGGCCCGGTAGGCTGCCAGCTTTGCCCTGACGTCGGCTTCGTGGACGAGGTATCCTACGGTGAGGCCGAGGAATTCATGGAGCGGCCCCATCCAGGCGGCGTCGCGCCGGGCGAGGAAGTTGTTGGTCGTGACCACGTGCACGCCCTTGCCGGTGAGTGCGTTGAGGTAAGACGGCAGCGTTGCTACGAGCGTTTTGCCTTCGCCCGTGACCATTTCGGCGATCTTGCCCTGGTGCAGCACAATGCCGCCGACGATCTGGACGTCGAAGGGGCGCATCGGCACGGGATTGTCGCCGGGCGTTTTCACGACCAACTGGCTGGCGAGCCGTCCGGTGGCAAAGGCCTCGGGCAGGAGGTCGTCGAGTGTTTCGCCGTTGGCGATGCGTTTCTTGTATTCGGCAGTGATCGGCTTGAAGAAGAGCTCGGAGACCGGCAGGCGGAGCGCCTTTTCGATGCGCGAGACAATGGCTTTTGCCAGGTCGGCGGCGACGGCGGCGGGGAATTTCTCTTCGCAGGCTTCCCGGACGCCGGTTTCCGTTTCCGGGCCGAGCGCGATGACAAGCTCGCCGATGAGCCTGCTGCTCATTTCCTTGCAGAGCCTTTCGCGCAGGTCGTCGTCGAGGAGCAATTCCCAGGTGCCGCTGATGTCGAGCGCGAGCCCGGGTATGAGCGTGCAGCTTTTCACGAAAGCGCTCTCGATCTGTTTTTCGATGTCGCCGCATCGCCGCTGCCGCGTCTCCTCGGGCGAGTCGCGCAGCAGTTCGTCCGTCAGCGCCAGGGGCAGCTTGCCGGGAAAATGCTGGAGAAACTCGGCGATCCGGCGCTTTTGAATGTCGTCGCGCAGTCGCTCCTCGAGCCTTTCGCCTATCTCGCCGATTTCTTCAACCAGCGGCGTCAGCTCAGCGATGACGCGTTCGGTTCGCGAGCCGCCCAGCACGCTCTTGAAGATCGCATTGAGGCCCTTGGCCAGGTACACCGGTGTCGCTTCGGCAAGCTCGTAGAGCTTCTGTTTCAGCGCCTTTCCGAGTTCGGGCTCTTTTTGTTGTGTTGGATTATTTGCCATGTTGATTGTGCGGTGTGAAATGATCGTCCGGGCGGTGTCGGGGGCTGTTTAGTTTCGTGTGGTTCCCGCCTTGCCCATTTTGTCGTCAAGGACTTCCGGCAGTTGGTACACAACCGTTGTCTTCTCGCCTTCCTTAAGCGAAATGCCTCCGATCCGGGGGTCGTAGAGGCGCTCGAGCTGCTCGTATTCGGTTCTCTGCAAGCGAAATCGTTCGAGAACTTTTGCGGATCTGTTTTGTGCCACCCATGCGCCGTATGCCCAAACGAATGTCCATATTTCGGAGCGCCAGATGACCTCGTCGCCTCGGGCGGCGTAGTGGCCGCCGTCGCGCCGCAGTTCTACGAGCGCCTTTGCCTTCTCGGGAGTGCCCGCGGCATAAATGACGCGGACATAATTCTCAAATCTTGCGACTTTCGTGATCGTGTCGAGGCACTTCCGGAGGGCGTCGAGCCGAAACTTCTTCCGGATCGCTTCGGCTTTTTCCTCTTCTGTTACGACGGCACCTTCTTCGAAAACCGTGGCGGGGTCGAAGTTTTCAGCCGCCAGGCGCTCGCCCGGGAGCCACCAGCAGAAGGCTGGTTCCTCGGCGCCGGCGCCTGTTGTCAGGTCGACCCCCTCGATCCTGTGATCGACCGTCTCTATACATATATCATATACTCCTTCGGGCAAATCTTCAACGATGAAATGCCCCTTTTCGCCTGCCGGGGCGGCGTCGAACCATCGACGATTGATCTTTTTCATCGTGTTGGGCAGGCGCTCGACCACACGAACGCGCTCGATCTGCTCGGCCGGTGCAACGGTTATCTCCAGCTCGGCGGCACCGGCGGCGGAAGCTGCTGTAAAGAGGACGGTGAGCGCGAGTGTTTTCATCATTTCCATCCTGGTCTGGCCGGCGTGAGCAGCACCGTCATGCAAGCCACGGGGTTTGCTTGCTTTCCGGTGTGTAACAATGCAGCTCTATGTTATTGCCGTCGGGGTCTTTAAGCCAGGCCTGCCAGGCGTTGTCGCCGCCGAAAGTGATGTCGCCCACCTCGATGCCGCTCTCTCTCAATTGCGCGACGGTCGCCTGGATGTCGTCTACCTCGAGGCAAATGTGCAAGAACGACTGGCCGGCGGCGGGCTCGATCTTGGCGGCCTGGAACAGCTCGATGAACGTGCGCCCTGAAACGTGGATGTACACGCCGTATCGCTCGCCGGCGTCGTTGATAAAATCGAACGCCGGCTTGAGGCCCAGCTTGCCGCAATAGAAGCGGATCGACGCCTCGAGGTCACTGACGGTATAACATACGTGGGCTAATCCCTTGATCATTTCGTTTTCCTTTCTGCAAGCAGGTCTTATGTGCGGACGGTACAATCTTCAGCGACGTCCGATCATCCTTTCGATGCAATCGGCGGTGTTTTCGGCTGCGTCGGCGATTCCACCCAGCCGCTGTATGATCTGCATAAGAAACACAACACTTACGGGATCGAGGCTTCCTTCGTTGCGGAAGACTTCCCGCAGGGCATCGTGCTCGAGTATGTTGCATGTGTGTTCTTCGGTGCGCAATTCGTCGATCAGGGCGTTTACGGCGCGCATTTGCTCGGGCGGATACGATCGCTCCTCGAGGGCCGGGAGCTTCTCGACCACGCTCACAAGCACGGAGCCGACGCTTGCAGCCTGCTCGCAGACCTTGATGGTCGCGTCGCCGATCTCGCCGAGAACGGGAGTCTGGCGGATTCCCAGCAGCCAGGCAACGCCCTCGCAGTTGTCGGCCACGTCGTCCTGCGATTTCAGCGTGAGCAGCATTTCGGTTCTCTCGACGGAATGCAGGAAGCTGTGCGACAGGCTGCGGCGGATCTCGTTTTTGATCTTGTCGGCTTCGGCCTCTCTCTGGTGAATTTCCTGCTTCAGGCGGGTCACCTCGCCCCAGTTGCGCTCCAGGAAGCTCTTCACAAGAGGCAGCAGCAGACCGATGCAATCCTGCACCTTCAATGCGTGCTCGTGCAGCGGCCCGTAGGCCGATCGACCGAAGATTCCGCCGATGGTTCTCACGATGGTCTTCTCCTCGTTTGCGCCTTGGCGCCCTTGGATGCACTCGCGGTGCCGTGTCTGTGGAGAACGGTCTCGGCGATTTCGGCCGCGCAGCGGGTTACGTGCTGCAAGGCTGCGAGCATGTCGGTGTAGATCGCCGACGTTTCGTGGGCGTCGGCCACGCCGCGCCGGACCTGCTCGAGGTGCTTCTCGTGCATTGTCCATCGCCGGGCGTTCAGATCGGCTTCGTTTTTCATTATAGCAGCGGCCGGCTCGGCTTCCGGCTCGAGCACCAGGCCGAGTGCGTCAACGAAGTTTTGCTTTACCTTGCGGGCATAATCTCGCAGCAGCCCCCCGCCCTCGATGGAAAGATCTCTGCCCATCGCCTCCTTCTTCAGTCCCAGGCTTACGATGTCCTTGCTTATGATGTCGCCGGCGTATTCGATGTCCTTCAGCATATGCAACAAATCCGTTCCGGCTCGTGATTCAGCCGAGGGTTCGCCTCCGAAGCCGGCGAGGTAGTCGCTGACTATTTCGTATGCGACGTCGGTTACGTCATCGGCATCGGCCACTTTTCTGAGCGCGTCGGCGTCGTTGGCCTCCACGGCCGCAACCGCTTCCAGCAGGTTGTCGGCCACGCGCAGCCCCATCCTGTGTATTTCCTTTCGAGCCTTCTCGATGGCGATGGAAGGCGGATCGGGGAACTTGGGATCGATGTATTTTATCGCGCCCTCAGGCAGGCGCTCGCGCAGCGGGAGCAGCTTCTGCACGGCCGCCGTGGCAATGCCCAGAAACGGAAGCACAAGCAAGACGTTGGCCACGTTGAAGATCGTGTGCTGCCAGGCAACGGCCCTGGCGGCGTCGTGCCCGGCTATCGCTTGCGCCAGCCTTGTGATGTAAACGGCGAGCGGTGCGAAAACCACCACGCCAGCCGCCCGGGCTCCGAAAACGAACAGCACCATCTGCTTGCCCTGCCTTGCCGGGCCGGAGGTTGCGATCAGGGGCGCAACAAACGTGGCAAGATGCGCGCCGAAAATAAACGTGAGTGCGCCGGGCACCGTTATCAGGCCGTCGCGTGCCAGGCCAAACGCCACCGCCAGGGTTGCCGTGCTGCTTTGCGTTATCACCGTAAACAACGCCGCCACCAGCACGGCCAGAACAAAATAGCCGGGATTCGTTCCCAGTCGGATCAGAACGTTCTCGAGCGCCGGGTAATTCCGAAGGGGCTCGAGGCCCTCGCGTATGAGCGGCATTCCGTAGAAAATGAGGCCGAAGCCGATGAGCACGCCGGCGAATGACCGGCCCACACGATGCTTGGCGAGCGCCGCCAGCGCCAGGCCCGCCGCCACGCCCAGCAGCGCGAACGTGGAAATGTCGAACGCGATCAATTGAACCGTCAGCGTGCTGCCGAGGCATCCGCCCAGGGCCACGCCCGCCGCCTGCCGAAGGCTGAGAAGACCGACGTCGCACAGGCCCGCGAGCATCACGGCCGACGCCGTGGAGCTTTGCAGCAGAAACGTCGACGCGGTGCCGGCAAACAATGCGGGGAGGCGTCGGCTGGTGACAATGCTGAGCACTATCCTCAGGCGCCCGCCCGCGAGCCCCTTGAGGCCGTCGGCGGCCTGCCGCACGCCGAGCAGAAACAGTGCGAGCCCCCCAACCGCACGGGCGGCATCGCCGAAGGTGAAAGCATCCATACTGCTGTTATTGTAGTCAAATCCCGGCGGCATCTAAAGAGTTTTTTCGGGGTCTTCATCGTGACGGATGCGCTTGCAAATCTTGGTTCAAGCTATTGTCTCGACATCCGAATCGTCCTCGTCCTCGTCCTCGTCC
>JABMSA010000649.1 GCA_013202185.1 Planctomycetota bacterium | reverse complement strand
TATTGAGAATGTCGCCCATTCCTCATTGATAACCAAAGATACGACTGTTGCTATTTCATTTTCTTGTTTTTCATAACGGTTCTTGGTGACCAAGCCACTAAAGAGAAAGATCAATGTTTTCATTTCCGATCGCTCTTACGCGGGATGCGCTGCGCTGCAGCGCGCTTGCGGGCTGTGCGTTGCTCCCGTTCTGTTGTTCTGCAGCTCGCCCACCGGAGATAACCAAAATGGCTCAGGAAATCGCCCCCAAGGTTCGACTTGTAGATGACGCTGCGTTCTTTGCCGCCTGGAACCTTGACACCTCCGGGATGGAACGGGTTCGCGATGCCGTTCAGGCTGGAGATCTTGCTGCCGCAAAGCGGGAGCTCAAGCTCTACTTTCTGCAGCGGCGGAAGCCCCAGTGGAAGATCAGCCACTGGAATATGCCGACGGAACCCCGTGGTAAAGCTGAGCAACACTCCCGGTACAAGGAAGGCGAAGAGGTCCTCGCGCACCGCTTCTCCGGCGGTGGCTTTGAGGTCGATTTCGGCGACAAAATCGACTGGAACTATTTCCCGCTCAGGCACGAGGACGGCACGCCGGACACTGAGTACCCGGTGATCCACTATATTAATCGATTCGGCCACTTCTCCAGAGTTCTGGGGCCGCTTTACTGGTACTCCCGTGACGAACGCTACGTTCGCGAGTTTGTGTACGAAGTCACGGACCACGTTTTAAGCAACCCTGCACCCGAGAACTATATCGGGGGCACGGCTGTCTGGTCCAGGCTGACCTCCTGCGTTCCTCTGAGCGGATCATGGCTCGATGCCTACAACTATTTTCTGCCGTCCGAGACATTTACGCCCGAGGCCCACGCCATCATGCTCAAGGGTTTCATCGAGAAAATGCGCTATGCCATCCGCAACCCAGATGGCGTAAATCGGTACATGGCACAGCTCCGGGGCGTCTTCACCTGTGCGGCCCATTTCCCCGAGCTCAAACAGGCAACGGTTTTCCGGGAATTCGCCATCAAAGCTCTGTGCGCGACCGTTGACGACGAGTTTTATCCGGATGGCTTCTCGAAGGAGCTCTGCCCCGGCTACCACGGCGGCAGCGCCGGGATCATCCGCACGGTCGTGAAAAACGCCCGCCAAATGGGCTATGATCCGCCCGAAATTCTACTTAAAGGGCTCGAAGCGCCCTACGATGTCTACGCAAAGATCGCAACCCCACAAATGAAGTTGCCCAAGTTCGGAGATACTTGGGGCCGAAGTAAAGTGCGCCGCTCCCTTGCCGCCGCGCTGCCGGTGCTGGACAAGCCCCTATACCGCTGGTTTGCGACAAATGGGAAAGAAGGCGAGCCGCCGGCGTTCCGATCCACGCGCTTTCCCTGGGCCGGGTATTACGTAATGCGTTCCGGCTGGGATCCGGATGCCATGTACCTATGCTTCGACGGTGGGCCTCTGGGGACCGGACACTGGCACGAGGATTTGGGCAACTTTGAGTGCTTCGCCTTTGGTGAGCCGCTAGTCACCGAGGTGGGCATATACTCGTACACCATGAGCAAATGGAATCGCTACTTCTATTCGTCCCTGGCTCATAATGTCGTCACTGTGGACGGCCTGGGCCAGAACCGGGCCTGCCAACTCCAGGAAAACGCACGCGCCAAGCAGCCGAAACAAGATGACTGGCACTCCTGCGATGTGTTCGACTTGGCCGGCAGCTTGCACGACGGGCTCTGGGGGCACTACATGGATTGCGACCGCTGGCGCAACAAATTCGGCTTGGCCAAAGCCGTTTCCCTCGCCACGCATCGGCGCGACATCTGCTTTGTGAAGAACAGCTACTGGATCATCTCCGACCGCCTGCAGGCGCCAGGGAAACACTCCTACGCCCAGCTCTTCCACTTTGAGCCAGACCGAACCGTGGCCATTCACGACGAGCGCCGAGCCGGAAGCACGGACACAGCTCGCGCCAACCTCACCTTCATTCAGGCCGATCCGCTGAATGCTCAACTTATCAAAGGCCGAGAAGAGCCGCTGCAGGGCTGGTGCTCGCTGAAGCAGGGCGAAGTCTGTCCAGCGCCCGTACTCAGCTTCGAATGCGAAGCTGAAGACCGGATGCTCTACGACACAGTGCTGGTACCGACGCGGCCCGGAGCCGAAGCCCATGTGCAGGTGACCCGGCTGCCGGTGACCGACGAGGCCGGCGCTACCCTCCCATCGCACAGCATCTGCGCACTCCGCATTGAGACCGGCAGTGCTGTGGACTACTACATCAACGACCTGCGGCAGCGCGAGATCGGCCCCGCCAACGGCCTGGTCAAGATCGCGGGCTCCATCCAGACCGATGCCCGGACCGCAGTCATCCGCCTCAACGCCGAGGGCCAGATCACGGCCGTGTCGGCCGTCGGCGGCACGCACCTCCTGATCAACAACACACCGGTGGATCTCAAACAATAATCTATCGGGCGAGGGGCAATGGTGTGCTAACGCTATTGTTGTGCCGGGACCATGGATTGACAATAGGCACACATAGGCATATGTTTGTTTTATGAAGCGTTTCGACTGGAGCGAAGAAAAGAACGAATGGCTCAAACGTCTTCGGGG
>JABMSA010000648.1 GCA_013202185.1 Planctomycetota bacterium | reverse complement strand
TACTGGATGGGGCCGGCGGCGTGCATCTGTCCAGCTTGGCGCAACCCTATTTGCGTTGAATCAACGTGCGGGAGAGACGAAATGAATACCATAGACTTGATTGTTATTGGGGCCGTGGTGCTGTTCGGTCTGCTCGGCTTGATCACGGGGTTCCTGTCGCAATTGTTCAGCATTGCCGCGCTCGCGGCGGCGTGGTTCCTGTCGCGCCCGGTGGGGGCGGTCGTGGCCGATTACATAGCCGCGCGCTCCGATACTGCGCCGTCGTGGGCCTTCGTGCTTGGTCGGATCATCGCGGGCGTGGCCATCTTCACGGCCGCCAAGATGCTGTTTCACATCGTCAATCATTTCGTGGGCAAGGCCCCCGGGGCGATCAAGGCGACGAACCGGCTGCTGGGCGGGGTCTTTGGCGGGGCCAAGGCCTTCATCATCGCGTGGATTTTCCTGTGCCTGGTCGCGGCGTTTCCGGAGTTCTTCCAGAAGAAGGAGCCCAACGTTCACGCCATGCTGCAGGGCTCGCTGATGAACAAGGCCGTCGAGGCGTACAATCCTGCGAAAGAATCGCGCCTTCTCGGTGCCGCTGGCAGCATGGTGAAGATACTGAAGCAAGATCCACGGTCGCTCGAGCGGCTCAAGGACGATCCGGACGTGGCCGAGTTCATATCGGTTATCGAGAGCAAGGCTTCCGAGCGGATCAAGGATGAGGAAGAGTTGGAGAAGATTCGATCGGGCGACCTCTCGGCTCTGCTGGGAATGCGCGAGCTGTTCTTCGATCCGGAAGTGCGCGAGGCCCTCCTGAAGATCGACTTCAGCGAGGCCCTTGTCAAGGTCGCGCGCGAGTCGGAAAAGAAGGACGAAGAGCCCGAGCCGGAATGATCGGCACTCACCTCTGCCTCTTCAATCCACTATTCAGAATTCAGGTGGCAGCTCCACGCGCCGGCGGGTTCTCTTGGCGCGGCGGGCAAGCTCGTAGGCTTCGGCATACTGGTCGGCCACGATCTCCCACGATACCACTTCGTCGAGGTAATGCTTGAGGTTGTCGCCCAGCCGCCGCCGGGCGTCCTCGTTGGTGGCGAGCGAGACGACGGCATCGCGTAGCATCTTGCGGTTGGTGAAGAGCAGCCCGCCGCCGCTCTCGAGCGTCTGGGCGGTGAGGCCCTCGAGGGGCGCGGTGGTCACGTATGGCTTGTTGAGCGCGATGATCCGGGCAAGGGTGCCGCTTTGAGTTTCGTCCAAAGACGGCAGCACGATGAAATCGCAGATTGCCATGACCTTGTAGTAGACGTCGCCCCGGGGGACGAACTCGTAGAAGTGGGCCAGGCCCTTGCTCTCGAGCAGCTCGACCTGCCCGCGATACTTCTCGTAGTTGACGAGGTCGTTGGGGTCGCGCATTTGCCCCGCGGCCAGCAGGTCCCATTCCTCGCCGGTTGTCGAACGGATCTCCTCGACGATCTCCTCCCACATCGACGTGAGGATGTCCCACCGCTTGTTGGTTTGTATCCAGCCGACCAGCCCGCAGAGCCTTTTGCCCAGGTGGGGGAACTTGGCCAGGCCAAGCTCGACCTTGAGCGCGGGCACGTCTTCGATGCTCCAGCGCCTGTCGGGCCGGGCACCGTGGGGAATGACCATAACGTTCGATGGTGTTTTCTTGCCGGCCGACGTGAAATTCCAGTCCATCCGCCATTTCTGGTAATGGCACTTGAGCAGGAAAACATCAACCTTGGAGGCTGCGGATTTTATGAAGCGAAACTCGGACTCGCGATAGCGGCCGTGGACGGTATGGGGTTCGAACACGGTGGGAACCTTGCGGATGGCCTCGAGCAGCTTGATGAATCCACGGTTCATCATGCCCCGCCCCCCGTTGCCGTTGTGATCCGTGTAGAGGCCGTACTCGTGCTCGATGTGTACCACGTAAGGATCGAGTTCCTTGACCTTGGCGGCTACGGTTGTCCACCATTCGGGGGCGTCTATGTCCATTACCGGATACACACCCTCTCCTTCGCCGTCGGTGTGCGAGATCACCAGCACCTTTCGCTCGGGGTGGCGCTTCTGTATGAATTCGCGCGCCTCCTCGGCAAAGGTCGCGATGCCGCACAGCCTGGGCGGATATGAACTGATCATCACGATGGGTTGGTTGTCGGACATTTTCCTCGATGCTCCCACACGCTCTCTGCGCTTGGCCGCCCGTGAGCGGCTGGTGCTTGCTCGAGGCCCGGCCGGCCGGCGGTCACGCCCTGCTTGAGCACGACACGGGCCACACTTAATTATATCATGGATGTTCGGCATTTCCACATTGTTTTTTTATGCATAAAAAACATCGCGGCTGTTCTTCGGACAGCTTGGCCGAGCTGTCGCTCGGCAGACCGCGCGAGGCGGCAGGAGGCGCCCGCCTCGGAGGACGCCTGGCGCTTCCCTGCAAGAGTTCGCGTGGTCATGGAATTCCATTGCGCACATGCCCGCCGTTGGCCTCCCTCACCCCGTTCCCCTCTCCCACTGGGAGAGGGGACTTGGAGTTTGGCCCTTTCCCCCCCGGGGGCCTGGAGTTTGGCCCTTTCCCCCCTCTCCCGCATCTTGCGGCTTTAGCCGGCTGGGAGCAGGGGGCCAGGGGGTGAGGGACATCCCAGGAAATGAATTGAATCGGCAATATCATAACCATATACTATGAAAGACATTTCTTCTCAGATGCACTGAGATTGCTCGAAGACGGCAACGGACTGCGATTATGAAATTGTTCACCGACGAGATCGTGAAACGGCTCGAGAAGCTTCTCGAAATGGACGCCTCCGACATAGAATCCCTCCTGCAAACACCCACCGACACCACGATGGGCGATTACTCGCTGCCCTGCTTCAAGCTCGCCAAGACGCTCCGCAAGGCGCCGCCGCTCATCGCGCAGGAGTTGGCCGACAACATCGAAAAAGGGCCGCCGTTCGAGAAGATCGAAGCCGTGAAGGGCTACCTCAATTTCTTCGTCGCTCGCGGTGCACTCGCCGAGACGGTCCTCACGCAGGTGCTCGAGCAGGGCGCACGCTACGGCGAGTCGGACGCCGGCAAGGGCAAAGCGGTGGTCATGGATTATTCCTCGCCCAACATCGCCAAGCCGCTGGGCATCCACCATATTCGCGGGACGATGATCGGCAACGCCCTCTACCGCATCTTCAAGGTGCTGGGCTACACGCCCGTGGGCCTCAACTACCTGGGCGACTGGGGCACGCAGTTCGGCCAACTGATGGTCAGCTACAAGCGGCGCGAAAGCGAGCTGTCGCGCGGCGACATCACCGTGAAGGAGCTTCTCGACCTCTACGTCGAGTTTCACAACGAGTCCGACGAGGAGCGGCTCGATGACGAGGCGCGGGCGTGGTTCAAGAAGCTCGAGGACGGCGACCCCGAGGCAGTTTCGCTGTGGGAGAAATTCCGCGAGGAGAGCCTGAAGGAATTCCAGCGGGTCTACGACCGGCTCGGCGTCACTTTTGATTCCTATGTGGGCGAAAGCGGCTTCATCGAGCAATCACAGGATGTGATCCGCCGCATGAAGGAAGCCGGCGTCGCCGTCGAAAGCGAAGGCGCCATGGTTGTCGACCTCGAACAATACGACATGCCGCCGTGCCTGCTCCAGAAGAAAGACGGCACCACGCTCTACGCCACGCGCGACATCGCCGCCGCCGAGTATCGCCGCGAAACTTACAAGTTCGATCAGCTTCTCTACGTGGTCGGCTCGCAACAGAAGCTGCATTTCAGGCAGGTGTTCAAGGTACTCGAGCTGATCGGACACACCTGGGCACAACGCTGCCACCACGTTGATTTCGGCATGCTCAGCTTCACCGGAGGCACGTTCTCGACTCGGCGCGGAAAGATACTGTTTCTCGAGGACGTCCTCGACCGGGCCGTCGAGCTTGCCCGCGAGATCATCGACGAGAAGAACCCGACGCTCGAGAACAAGGACGAAGTGGCTGAGATGGTCGGCGTGGGCGCAGTGATCTTCGGCGACATCAAGCACCGGCGGAACAAGGACATTGTGTTTGACTGGGACACCGCCCTCAACTTCGACGGCGAGACGGGCCCGTACTTGCAGTACAGTTGCGTGCGGCTGGGCGGCATACTCCGCAAGTACGGCAAGAAGCTGCCGACGACGGCCGACCTCTCCCTCCTCACCGCCGACGAGGAGCGCACCCTGATAACGCTCCTGGGCGATTTCCCGAGGCAGATCCGCCGCGCCGCCGAACAGTACGAGCCGTCGATAGTCGCCTCGTACCTGCTCGACCTCGCCGGCACCTTCAACACGTTCTACCAGAAGCACCGCGTGATCAGCGACGACGCAGACCTCACCGCCGCGCGGCTGCTGCTCGTGAGCGCCCTGCGGACCGTCATCCGCAAGGGCCTGGACCTCCTGGGCATCAAGTGCCCCGAACGGATGTAGAGACGCCGGCGCCCGGGCCGGGGCAACTTCCGCAGTTGAGACAAGGCAGACGCTGCAGGTCCGTCAGAAGGGATCAATGGGTGTGTGAGGGCGCCCTACCGAAACAGATTGTATTTGAGTATCCACCAAACGGCTGCGATGCCGTCGCGCCAGGTGATTTTCTTGCCTTCGGCGTAGGTGCGGCCGTGATAGCCTATCGGCACCTCGTAGACGCGGCACTTCGTCTTGGCGATCTTGGCTGCAAGCTCGGGCTCGAGGCCGAACCGGTTCGACTCGATCTCGATGCCCTCGAGCACGCCGGCCCTGAAGACCTTGTAGCCGGCTTCGACGTCGGTGAGATTGAGGTTGGTGAAAAGATTGGAAATCGCCGTGATGATCCTGTTGCCGAGATAGTGGCGATGGTACAGCACGCGGTGCTCGCCGCCGAGAAAACGCGTGCCGAAGACCACGTCGGCCCGGCCTTCGAGGATCGGCCCCAGGAGCGCCGGGTAATCGGCCGGGTCGTACTCGAGGTCGGCATCCTGGATAACCACGATATCCCCGGTTACACTCTTAAAACCTGTACGCAAGGCAGCTCCTTTACCCCAATTTCTGTCATGGTAAATAACTTTGTCTACTTTGGGCTCTATTTCAGATTTCAGTTTCTCCCTTGTGCCGTCCGTAGAAAAATCGTCTACGATGATTATTTCTTTCTTCTCATATGAGCAGTCTAAAACCGCCTCAACAATATTTTCTATTGTTGTTACTTCATTGAAACATGGAATT
>JABMSA010000647.1 GCA_013202185.1 Planctomycetota bacterium | reverse complement strand
CGGGTTCACCGGTAAGCTGAGTGGCGGCGCCCCATATTTCCTGGGTCGTTATCTCCGATGTGCTGCAGCGCACGTCGTAGCTTGCAGCCGTGCCGATGTTGCCCATGTTGCCGGGGGCCGTCCAGCTCAAGAGCGCGGCATCTCCGTATGCCTCAAACTCGGCAACCGACGTGTAGTATGAGCCATTGGGGGGACAAAGGCTGCTTTGAGGAACCGTCAGCCTCACGTATCGGGCCCTCTGCTCGCCAAACGTTTTCTGATACCACACGCCGGTTGCGGCCGTGTAGCCGGTCTCGGATGCCGCCTGGGTCCAAGTCTGGCCATCCGTGCTCGCGTCTATAGTGAAATCGCTGGGAAACTGCTCTGCAAAGGGTGTCCCTGTGGGGGCATAGGAGCCGGCCCGTGGCAATAGCCTGACCTCGTCAACCGTATACGTGATGCCCAGGTCAAGCGTCAGGAATTGCGCGGCAGCGCTCGCGGTTCCCTGGGAGCTCCAGAAGGTGGCAGTGTTCCCGTCGATTGCATTTGCTGCGACGTATGTGTTGTACAAATTGCTGGAACTCGATGCCGAAGAGGCGGTCAGTTGGTCCGTGAGGATTGACGTCATACCGGTGACGGCGGCGGGAGGAGTCTTGGAGGCCTGTGTCGTATTGCCGTAGGCGCCCATGTTGATGCGGTTGCCGTTGGGCGCCGGCTCGTTGACATAGGCAGAAGCGGGATCGCCGGCGTCGATGCAGGGGCTGGTGGTGGCGTCGGTGACCCAACTAGCTCCGTTCCAACGGCCCGCTTGGGACTTCAGGTGATAATCGCCGCCGTCCGCGTTGGCAAAGAGGGGATCGGTGTCGATATTGCCCGTGCCCCACGTGAGGGTGCTCGTTCCGTCGACGTCTGCCGCGGCCGAGCCGCCTTGTACATCGCAATAACCCACGGTCAGTGTTGACGACGTCCTCAGCGCGATTTCAGCGCCTGCTCGAGCTGAATTGCCCCAGAGGATGTTATTGAGGGCCGTCGGCGATGACATCTCGCAGTGCATGCCGCCGCCGAGGGGGGTCGCCGTGTTGCCGGTGATGGTGTTGTTGGTGATCGTGGGTGAGGAGTCATAGCAGTCTATGCCGCCGCCGACGGCGGTCGCCGTGTTGCCGGTGATGGTGTTGTTGGTGATCGTCGGCGAGGAGTTGACGTAGCAGTCTATGCCGCCGCCGAACTGCGCCATGTTGCCGCTGATCGTGTTGTTGGTGATCGTCGGCGAGGAGTTGTTGTAGCACTCTATGCCGCCGCCGAAGTCTGTTGCCGTGTTGCCTGTGATAGTGTTGTTGGTGATCGTGGGTGAGGAGTTGTTGTAGCACTCTATGCCGCCGCCCTCCGTTGCTGCCGTGTTGCCGGTGATGGTGTTGTTGGCGATCGTGGGCGAGGAATTGTTCTCGCAGAATATCCCGCCGCCATCCTCGCCGCTTCCATTGGTGAAGGTGAAGCCGGTGATCGTGCCCGACGTGAATCCGTCAAGGCATAAACAGGACCCCGACGCACTCCCATTCACAGTGGTCGAACCGGCGCCGGCGCCCTCCAGGGTCAGGCCGGAATGCGTGGACCCCATGGAGAGATTCTCGGTGTACGTGCCGGCGGCAACGTGGACCGTGTCGCCCGTGCCGATAGTGGGGTAGGCATCCAGGAGAACCTGTATGTCCCTCTTGGGGAATCCGGGATCGGTGCCCGGGTTCGCGTTGTCGCCGGTAGTGCTGACGTAATAGTCCGCAGCCAGGGCGCCCTGTTGCGCAACGCCCGCCAGGGCCAGGCACAAGGCCAAGCCAAATGAGAATCCGATTCTTCCTATGAGACTTCGAGCAGACAGCATGACATCCCTCCTGTGTTTAGAACATGACGACGCACCCTACGTGCAATCTGGGGTACTTTCCTTGTTAGTCCCCGCTATAATATAGCCTTCACATCGGCGGCGTTGAGGCTTTCGTTTCGTTCTCTTGCTGCGGGGATTTCCGGCGGCCAGGGCCGCCTCGGCAACTTGACTTTTCATTTGACAACACCCACCCCACTCGATCATCACGGATGAACCGGCACACTCTCACCTTCCGCCCCGCCCCTCACCCGATGCCAATTTCACCCTTACACCATTGACTTTCCGCCACAAAACCATATAATCTTTCAGGCAAAGGACGATCGCAAAACTGCTGTGCCGAAGGCAGGTCCGACCATGAAGATTCTTGCGATATCGACGAGCCCGCGAGCCGGTGGAAACACCGACCTGCTCGTCGATGCAATCGTTGGCAGCGCGGCCGAAGCCGGCGCCGAAGTAGAAAAGATCGCCACGCGCGATTTCGACGTCGGCCCGTGTATCGAGTGCAACGCCTGCCGGAAAACCGGCCGTTGCGTGATACAAGACGACATGCAGCAGATGTATCCGAAGCTGCTCGATGCCGACCGCATCGTGTTTGCGACGCCGGTGTACTTTCTCGGACCGTGTGCGCAGGCCAAGGCGTTCATCGACCGCTGCCAGGCGATCTGGTCGCTGAAGTTCGTGCTCGAGCGGCCCGTGCTCGAGCGCGAGTTTCCCCTCGGGCGGCTCGGCTACCTCGTTGCCACCGGCGGCACGCGCGGCCAGAAGGTATTCGAATGCTGCCGGCGGTCGCTCAGGAACGTCTTCAGCGTGCTCGGCGTAAAATACGACGGCGAACTCGTGTACCGGCAGATAGACGAAAAAGGAGCGATCCTCGAGCATCCGACCGCAATGCACGACGCACACGAATTTGGCAAGAAGATAGCAGAAGAGAAGAACTGAGTTTCAACAGCAAAAGCCCGGACCCGCACACGAAAGGAGTGGGCATGACAAAAACCCGTGACGAAGCTGAACTCAAGAGAATTGCACTGCAGGCGCGCCGCGACATCATAGAGATGATCTACAGGGCGAAGTCGGGCCATCCCGGCGGATCGCTGGGCGCCGCCGAGATACTCGTGGGCCTCTATTTCGGCGAGATGAACCACCGGCCAAACGAGCCCCAATGGCCCGAGCGCGACCGCTTTGTGCTCTCCAAGGGGCACGTG
>JABMSA010000056.1 GCA_013202185.1 Planctomycetota bacterium | reverse complement strand
CTGTTCCAGAGCTGGTTCGTGGATTTCGATCCCGTCCGCCGCAACCTCGACTTGTCTGCGCACAGCGCGCAAGCAGGCCGCGCCACCAACGGCCAACCCAAAATTCCACCCCTTGCAGAAGCCTCCGCCGCCAACTTCCAATCCCCGGAACTCGACGCCCTCTTCCCCGACTCCTTCCAAGACTCCAAAGTCGGCCACATTCCGAAAGGCTGGGAGGTCCGCAGTCTTGACAAGACCGCCCATTACCTGAACGGCCTCGCGCTCCAGAAGTACCCTCCCGGCGACGGCCCCACGCTCCCGGTCATAAAGATTGCCCAACTCCGCAAAGGCGACTCCATCGGAGCCGACCGCTGCAACACCGACCTACCGTCTCAATATATCGTCCAAGACGGCGATGTGCTGTTCTCGTGGTCCGGCAGCCTCGAAGTCGAGCTTTGGTGCGGCGGTCCCGGCGCGCTGAACCAGCACCTTTTCAAAGTCACCTCGCCCGAGTTCCCGAAGTGGTTCTACTACCTCTGGACGCTTTACCACCTCGACGAGTTCCGCCTCATCGCCGCCGACAAGGCCACCACGATGGGCCACATCCAGCGCGGCCACCTCACCGCCGCCAAAGTCCTCATCCCACCGCGCCAGCTACTCGACGCCATGACGCGCACCATGGCGCCGCTCATCGACCAACTCATCGCCAACCGCATCCAATCCCGCACCCTCGCCACCCTGCGCGACACGCTGCTGCCAAAGCTGCTGAGCGGGGAGTTGAGTGTGGCAAGCATCGGTGAGGAGGTTCCCGTATGAGACACCTGCGCAGTCTCGGCTCGCAGTTCAGCATCTCGCTACCGCCTGACGAGGAAGGCTTAATTGGCCGCGAGTGCCCGGTAGCCGAATGCGAAGGGTACTTCAAACTTCAGCCGGGCACCGGACTTGAGGGAGAGAATCTTCCCTGTCACTGTCCGTATTGTGGCCACAAGGCAGGCCCGGACAAGTTCTTCACCAAGGCGCAGGTGGAGTATGCAAAGTCCGTGGTAATGCGGCAGGTAACAGGTGCCCTACTGAAAGACCTGAAGTCGCTGGAGTTCAATTACCGACCACGAGGCGCATTCGGGATTGGCATCAGCATGAAGGTGCGCGGGCAGCCAACACGGATTCGGCAATATCGTGAAAAGAAGCTCGAAACCGAAGTCGTGTGCGACCGGTGCACACTGCGTTATACGATCTACGGCGTGTTCGGATTCTGCCCCGACTGTGCAGTTCACAACTCGCTCCAGATTCTCAACAAGAACGTCGAACTGGTTCAGAAGCTCTTGGCTGTGGCTGAAACGCAAGAGCCGCAAGTCGCCCAACATCTGATCGAGAACGCACTGGAAGACTGCGTATCGACGTTCGACGGCTTTGGTAGAGAAACATGCCGGGTTTTCGCGCCGAAGGCACTTAAACCTGAGAAGGCTGCCGAAATTCGGTTCCAAAACATCGGGGCCGCACGCGACCGCGTGAAGGAGCAGTTCGGACTGGATTTCGCCGCAACAGCGGCGCCTGCCGACTGGACGGACGTTCTGCGCGCCTTTCAAAAGCGGCACTTGCTGGCGCACAAGATGGGCGTGGTGGACGCGGATTACCTGTCGGCGACCGGAGATTCACCGTCGCTGCTCGGGCGGAAGGTATCAATCTCTGGCGGCGAGGTCCGAGAACTTGTTGTCCGCTTACGCACGCTTGGGGGCGAATTGTTCCGCTCGTTGGAGGGGAAATAAGGAGTCAATCCCGCACCATCGCCGTCCTGAGCGACGCCCGGCTGCCGAAGCTGCTGAGCGGGAAGCTACGAACGCCACAAACACAGTAAACGGGGAATTCCATGAATCTGATGCAACTTATCAAGCTGGTGCTAGATGATGCCTATGCGGCCATCAAAGCGCCGACCGAAGCGAACAAAGACGCTCAAATCAAGAAGGGGCTTGAGTACTTGACTTCGGAATATGGCAAACTGGTGAGCCCGACCAGCGCGATAATCGACTACAGGGATGAAGTGAAGCGGTTCGCATACATCTACAAGTACACCGTCGCGCACGCGGACTACCTCATGCAACTGATCCAACGGTCAGACGAACTGCGCAAGCTCATGGGAAAGAAGTCCCTTGAGGTAGCATGCCTTGGCGGCGGGCATGGAAGCGACCTGTTGGGGATTCTGAAATACCTCATCACAGAAGGAACAAGTGACCTCAGTTTGAAGTGTTACATCTTCGACAAAGAAAGGGCGTGGGGTGATTCATGGAGTGATGTGGCGAGCCAGCTCAAGCCACCATTTCAACTTTACCCGGTGTTCCAGCAAATGGATGTCGCCGACAAGAGTACTTGGCGAAGCTACCGGAAATTTCTCAGAGCCGATTTTTTCACGCTGATCTACTTTCTTTCCGAATTGTGGAAGATAAAAACGCAGTCGGAGCCTTTCTTTGACCACTGTCTCTCACAAATGAAGTCGGGGGCGCTGATGCTTTTTGTAGACAACAATGATTCACGTTTCCGCGATTGGTTCGACCAGATGGCAAAGAAGCACGGCTTAGATGTCGTGAAATCAGACGAAGGCTGGCTCGCCTTCTCCAACGACGAAGAGAAGAATGACCTCGGAGAGTACTTCGGCAAGTTCGGTTGGCCAAAACGCAAAAGCGACGTTGCTTGGCGGATAGTGAGGAGACCATAGGTCATGATCATCTCGGCCAGCTACAAAACGGACATTCCCACTTTCTATGGCGAGTGGTTTATGAATCGTTTGCGCGCGGGTTACTGCAAGATGGTCAACCCCTACAACCGCCGGGTCATCCGGGTTTCCCTCCAGCCTGAGACTGTCGAAGGAATTGTCTTCTGGACCAAGAACGTCGGGCCATTTGTAAAGCATCTGCCGGAGGTCAAACGGCAAGGCTTCCCATTCGTTATCCAGCACACCATAAACGGCTACCCAAGAGCACTCGAACAGGCTGTAGTGGATGCGCCGAGAGCAGTTGAACACCTCCGCAGCATTGCCGATAGGTTCGGGCCTAGGGTCTGCGTTTGGCGTTACGACACAATCATCAATTCATCCCTCACGCCCCGAGATTACCACATCGAGACGCTTTCCCGTCTCGCGAAGGCGTTGCAGGGCGCTACAGACGAAGTCGTGATTTCCTTTGCCTACCTGTACCGGAAGACACTGCGCAACATGGAACAAGCGTCGAAGAAACTTGGGTTCACATGGTCTGACCCCTCCGATGACTGGAAGAGAAGCCTCACCACCGAACTTGCCTCAACTGCCGCGGCTCACGGGATTCGCCTCACAATTTGCAGCCAACCTCAATTCATCGTGCCCGGCTCTTTCCCAGCTCACTGCGTCGATGCCGAGCGGCTTGCGGACCTCATTGGGAAGCCGGTCAAAGCCTGTCTGAAAGGAAATCGTAAGGAGTGTGGGTGCTACGAGTCACGAGACATAGGCGAATACGACACTTGCCCTCATGGGTGCCTCTACTGCTACGCGGTGCAGAATCAGGAGCTGGCAAAGTCACGCTACAAGCAGCATGACCCGATGGGCGAATCGTTGCTTCCATTGCCCGCCGATGCCATCGCACCCAAAGAGGACGACGACCAACTCAGCCTTTTCGGCCCGCCAGAGAATCGATGAATAATTGCGATGGCCACCGACCTCAACGAATCCATTGTCGAAGACGCCGCCATCGCAATGCCTAGGGCATCCCTCACCCCAACCCTCTCCCAAAAGGAGAGGGCGAAAGACGAGGCTATCCGGCGGCTGAACGCGGCCATTCCCGAGGAGGCGTCTGCCTGTGCGTCCCACGCAGGCAGGCGGGCAACTGTTGCAGATTCTGCAACAGCTCGAACCGAATGGAGGCTAAAACCATGAGTGAGCAAAATCATTTTCTTCTCTACACCGCGCCCGATGGGGCGGTGAAGGTGGACGTTTTCCTCAAGGACGAGACCGTCTGGCTGACGCAAAAGGCGCTGGCGGAACTGTTTGGCGTCAAGGTGCCGGCCATCAACAAGCACCTGAAGAACATCTTCGAGTCTGGGGAATTGGTGGAGGCTTCAGTTATTT
>JABMSA010000646.1 GCA_013202185.1 Planctomycetota bacterium | reverse complement strand
CTCCCTCAAGACCGGGCCATCATTGTCCATTATGGGCTCCAGAACGATGGCGCGGAAGCCGTTGGCCGCCGTATCGGACGCAGTCCCATTGCCGTTCCCATCGGCATCAACATCGTCAAAACAAACCGCGGCCCCGACGCGCCTCCGGACAGTCAGGAAGAGGTCTTCGAAGACTACCTTCGTTCGACTCGGGCGCTGAAGGAGGCAGCCGATTATCTCGTCTACAACCTGAGCTGCCCGAACACCGAAACGGGCCGCGATTTCTTTGGCGAACCGGGCATGATACGGAAGCTGCTCGCGCTCCTGGAAGCCGAGCGAATCAGCCGTCCGGTGTTCCTGAAGATCTCGCCCCTGGGTGGCGGGGAAGCGCTCGACCGCATGCTTGCAGAGACCGCGGGCTGCAAGGTGGTGTCGGGGTTCATGCTCAACCTGCCGCCCGGTAAAGTGGTTCCCCTCCAGACGCCCGAGGAAGCGTGGCGCGACCTGCCGGGGGCCGTTGCCGGGAAACCGGTTGAAGGGCTCATCAATGAGCAACTCGCGGAACTCTATCGGCGCATCGACCGGCGGCGACAGTGTATCGTCGCTGCAGGAGGTGTGTTCACGGCCGAAGATGCTTACCGCAAGATACGTCTCGGCGCCGCCGCGGTGCAATTACTCACCGGCATGGTCTACGGAGGGCCGGGGGTGGTTGCTCGTATCAACCGCGGGCTCTCTGTTCTGCTGGAACGCGACGGGTTTGCCAGCATTGAAGAGGCCGTCGGCGCCGATCATCAGTAAGAAACCGGCGCAGATGAACGTTACCGAGGGTGCCTGTCCCTCCGCAAACTCGATCGCGGTTGATGCCACAGCACCTGCGTTCCTTGCTGGCTCATCCCTGATCGTCTACCGGGCGCCCGTTGACTCGACCGAAGCATGAAGTACGCCCTCCGTCAATGACACAGCCCGGCCGCCTGTCGTCTCCTGGATGGATGGAGTTTTAGGCAGGGACAGTAGAATTCGTTCCCCATCGGGAAGATCCCAACAACGCAACCGGCTCCTCTCGTTGCTCTTTTCGATCTTGAAAGTTTGGTGGGTTTGCGCTATCATAGGAGTCCAGCTTGTTGTTGAAGACGTCTTTTTTCGTTAAGTTCCGTATCGATAGGAATTTACTGTGCAGGATTCAAGGAAAACCAAAGCCCAAACCAAGACCGAAGGAGTATTTTGGGCTAAACTGCCGGGCGACGGCATAGCAATGAGCGAGGCTGCGGACGTTGAAGCCACCCTGGCCAGATGTATGCGCGACCTGCAGGTAACGGACTGCAACTCGCAGTTCGCTTCCTTTTATGGATTGTCCTCATCGCAAGAATGCATTGGCATGCCCTTGCGCGATTTTTTCAAAAGTCAATCATCGGCGCGTTCCTGTCTAAAAAAGATTCTCACTGAAGGACGAATCTTACATACTCTGGAGCGCACGAACGAGGCCGGCATGAGTATTCGTGTGGTCATGCTCAGTCACGTAATACAGCAGAAAGAGAGGCTCATCGGTATTCAAGGCATCAACATTGAACAGACCAACATGGACACCTGCCCTACCTCCCATCTGGTAAAGGATTTAAGGTCCGCCGAAGCTCACCAGCAAAAAGCCGATCTGCTCTTAGATGCTATCGACCAGAGCGGAAACTGCATAATACTACTTGATCTGGCGGGGACGATTATCTACGCCAATCCCGCAAAGGCCAAGTTTGTCGGCCGCAGCAAGGACGAACTCTTTGGAGTTAACGCGAGTGCTTTCGCAGTTCGGGGCCAGGAACAGCTGGAAAGAGATATGGAGTTTACAACGCTGAAGAACGGAGCATGGTCGGGGGAACTTTTGCGGCGTCGTTTCGACGGAGTTTCGGTCTTAGTTCATATGAAAACCTCTCTAATCCATAACAGCAGAGGTGAACCTATTGCTCAACTTCGCACTTTTTATGACATGAGCGCACAGGAGGAGCTTCGGGCCAAGATTGAGGGGCAGTCGGATAATCTCCGGCATATGGTCGCGCAGCGAACAGGCGAACTGCTCCAATCGGAGAAGACTTTTCGATTCTGGTACGAAAACTCTCCCGTAGGCACCGTTATTACCACACTTGAGGGAATTATTGTCGAAGCGAATCCAGCTGCCTGCGCTCTGCTGAAGTGTCCGCGCGAGAAACTCTTGAATAAGAATTTGGGTGGCCTTTTTCGATATGCCGACCAGTATCGGAAATTGATATCCTCTCTTTCTTCCAAAATCAAAACCGTTGATGAGGAAATCGAGTACCAGACCGGGGACGAGGGATTCCTTGCCATACGGCAATCGAGTGTCCGCATAGAATCTGGAGACTCCAACACGCTGGCAATCCACTTTCTCGAAGACGTCACGCACGAGAAAGAACTGGCAAGAGAGGCCGAAGACACCCGGAGGCAGATCGCCCGTGCTGGCAAGCTCGCATCGCTGGGACAGTTGGTCGCGGGCGTTGCCCACGAACTCAATAACCCGCTTACGGCGGTACTCACGTACGCGCACCTGCTGAGGAAAAGGGTCGGCGAAGGAGAGGAACTTAATCGGCAACTCAATCTTATTGTTGAAGCCGGAGAGCGGTGTCGCCAGATAGTGCGGGATCTCTTGGATTTTGCGCGCGAAAGAGCTTCAACCAGAATTCCCGTAAATATGAATGACATAATCGTGCATGTCCTTGAAATGATACAGAACCAGGTCCTGATTCAGAAAGTCACGGTTGAAAAGCGGCTGCAGCGGGACCTTCCTGCCATCCGGGTCGATCGCCACCGGATTGAGCAGGTATTTGTCAACATCTGCATGAACGCCATAGAGGCTATGCCGGAAGGTGGAACGTTGCACGTTACAAATAATTATGATCCGGCGGCAAACCTAATCGCCATAACCTTCAGGGACAGCGGCATCGGAATTCCGAAGAAACGCCATGAGAAGATATTCGACCCGTTCTTCACCACCAAGGCGCCCGGCACCGGGACCGGACTCGGCCTGGCCATTAGCCACAGGTTCATTAGCGACCACGGCGGGCACATCCACGTCGAGAGCGAGATAGGAAAGGGCTCGCAGTTTACAGTGGAGCTTCCAGCAAAAACGGAAGCTGATGATCTGTGGCAGGAAGCGGAACATGCAGACACCGGCGGCGATCTTAGTCATTGACGATGATTCCTTAATCCTGCAGTGCTGCAAGGATGTCCTGGGCGGTGAACGTTACCGCACTGTTCTTGCCACGTGCGGCGAGGAAGGCATCGAATACATTAGCAGGGGAACGTTCGACCTAATCGTCACCGATCTCAAGATGCGGGCGAAGGATGGGCTGGAGGTATTGCGCTTCGCGAAAGAGAATGAGCCCGATGTGCCGGTAATTATTCTGACGGGCTATCCAACACTGACCAGTGCGATTGAATCGGTACGCCTGGGCGCCTTCGATTACCTGTGCAAGCCCGTGTCGCCGGATGAACTTCTCCTGGTCGTGAACCGCGCACTGCAGAACCGCCGCCTTGTCCTAGAGAATAAGTATCTTCGGCAGCAGACGGAGAGCAGAGGATTCTTTCGGGAAATCATCGCTCACAGCTCTCCCATGCAGGAGGTTCTGCGCCAGGTGGAACTGGTCGCGTCCACAGAGAGCACCGTTCTTCTTATCGGCGAAACCGGCGTGGGAAAAGAGCTAATCGCACGCGCCATACACCGCGAAAGCCCCCGGAAAGACAGGCAGTTCGTTGTTGCGGATTGCGCCACCCTAGCGCCGGCTCTGCTAGAAAGCGAGCTGTTCGGTCACGTCAAAGGCGCATTCACCGGAGCCACAGCCAGGAAAGCGGGGCTATTCGAAATCGCACACGGCAGCACACTGTTCCTGGATGAAGTTGCAAATGTCTCCATGGGAACCCAGAGCAAGCTCTTGCGGGTGCTTGAAAGTCACGAGTACAAACCAGTCGGTGGGGAGACGGGCAAGAGAGCGGATGTGCGCCTTATCGCGGCGACGAACGCTGACTTACAGGAAAACATCAAGGCCAAAACGTTCAGGGAAGACCTTTTCTACCGCCTGAATGTCTTTCCTCTTCGTATTCCTCCGCTACGGGAACGCAAGGAAGACATTGTCTTTCTGGCGCAGCATTTCTTGAAGCATTTTGCTGACAGGCTAAAAAAGCCCCTGCCTAGTTTTACCGATGAGGCACTCGAGGCTTTGAAGCGTCATCCCTGGCCGGGCAACGTACGCGAGCTGAAAAACGTACTCGAACGGGTGGTCATAATGACAAGCGAGTCGCTTATAAAGGAAGCAGATATATCGCAACAACCGATACCTGAGGTTGCTCTGGAGGGCCAGGCCGTTCCCCAGAATGCCCAGGAACTGAAAGAGGCGAAAAAACTCGCCAAAAAAGAGGCTGCGGATGAATTCGAACGAGCCTTCGTAATCGACGCGCTCAAGAAATCTGCCGGCAACGTCAGCCAGGCGGCCCGGGAAGTAGGAATGCAGAGAACTTACTTTCAGGCGCTCATGAAGCGGCACGGCATCAGCCGAGAAGAAAACCAGACCTCGTGACTCCAAACCCGATACAGTGTACCCACAACAGATACAGCTATTGATAGCAAAGTTTCCCTATAGCTTCCTGTCAAACAGGTACTTACAATAAACTACCAGGAATATCTCCACGCCCGCTATTTTTCGGCGCATTAACGCTAACTCCTTATTTCAAGCGTAATTAGGCCTGTATCCGCAGAAGTGGCACACATATTGCTTCCTTTTCTGTAGGAGTGTGTGTTAGAAGTCTCAGGATTGGTGTCATTTTAGGCTGAGAATGGCACGGGATTTGCAGGCAAAAACCATGCTCGTAGAGATGCGGGCGCCGCCAGGGCCGGCGCGGAGCGTGGTCGGCCCCACGGGGCTTTTGGCACACGCTCTAAGAGAAATCTGCATTGCCATCGACAGTTGCAGAAAGGAGTTAGTATGCCCGAACAACGAAGAGTTCTTGTTGTGGATGACGAAAAGCTTGTATGCGAAAGCTGCTCCAGCATTCTTTCCGAAGAGGGCTTCCAGGTAGAGACAACCATGTCGGCACGCGATGGCCTGCGCCGCATCAGCAGTGAGTCGTTCGACCTTCTCTTAGCGGATCTGAGGATGCCCGATATAGACGGGATCGAGCTGATTGAGAAAGTAAAAGCCAAGGTTCCACAAATATCTATCATAGTCATCACGGGCTACCCATCGGTCGCTACCGCGGTAAGAGCCACGCAGCTTGGCGCAATTGAGTACATATCGAAGCCGTTTACCCCGGATGAATTGATGTCGCGGGTGAAGGATGCCTTGGCAAACAGTGCACAGGCTCTGCTTCTCCGGCAATTCCCCAGCACCAGACTCGCAGCTCGGGCGGTGGAAGCGGCCATTGAATCCGTCAGCGTCGAGGAAGCCCGAGTTCCGGACCGCGCGCGCGTGACGCAGCCTCGCAGCGGAGTAATCGTCGTGGACCTCAACGCCTGTATGGCCTGCCTGACCTGCGTGGTTGAGTGCGGCGCGGCACATCTTCCCGATTCGGATTCGAACGCGGCGGTGGACTGGCCGAAGCTGGGTGAAATGATGGAAAACGCCCGGGTCAGGGTGGAAGCCGTGGGAACCCACTGCGTGCCGATGAGGTGCAACCAGTGCGAGGACCCGCCCTGCTCGAAAGTCTGCCCCAGCGGAGCTATTTCCAAGCCCGGCCCTGACAAGCCCGTTGTTATCGATGATAGACTTTGCATCGGCTGTAAGAGCTGCATGCTGGCCTGTCCCTTCGGCAGCATTTACGTGAGCGGCAAGTCGAATATGCTCATCAAGTGCGATCTCTGCATGGGGATTGTCGAGCCCGGCGAAGATCCGGTGTGCGTGCGGAGCTGCCCGGCCGCGGCGTTAAAGTTCGTCGGTCTTGAGGACGCCACGCAGGAGACTCGCAAGAAGGCAGCCCGCGATTTGGTCGAGGCCTCTTTGAAAGAGAGAACGCGCCCGAAAGAGGAAGAGAGATGAACCAAACGGAAATTAGGGATATTGTAGACGAATATCTCGAAGAAAGCGCGCAGCTGGTTCCGATTCTTCAGGACATCCACCGAAAGTATGGTTACCTGCCCGAGGAGACGCTGCATCACGTGGCCGAACGTCTCCATATACCTCTGTCGCGTGTATATTCCGTCGCCACTTTTTATGGAGCGTTCAGTCTCAAACCCCGCGGGCGGCATCTTATTAGTCTCTGCATGGGAACGGCTTGTCATCTCCAGGGCGCTCCCCGTCTCCTGCACGCGCTCAAAGACAAGTTCAAACTGGAAGATGGCGAGACTTCGCCTGATGAAAGATTCACGTTGAAGGTCGTTAACTGTCTGGGGACCTGCGCTCTTGCCCCTGTTGTAGTCGTTGACGGCACCTACTTCGACGGCATGAATCCGGACAAGTTGCTGAAGGCGCTCCGCCGATTTGAATAGTCAGGAGTCTGGTAGTGTCATCATCTGTCTCTCTCAATCCACAAGCGGAACTCAAGCGCATCCGCGATACTGTGAAACGAAGCCGAGGCGGCGTCCGTGAGATTCGCGTATGCTGCGGAACGGGCTGTCAGGCCCGGGGCAGCATGGAGCTGTATGAGGTCCTGCGCAAAGAGGCTGAGTCCTTCAAGGGCGCACGTATCCGTGTGAAAAAGACAGGATGCCAGGGACTGTGCGAGAAGGGCGCCGTGGTCACAGACAGCGCGGCAGGTTATTTTTATTGCCTGGCGAAAAAGGAAAATGCCCGCACAATTCTGGAACGGGTAAAGGAGGATGACGAAAAAGTCTCTTCCCTGCTTTACATCGACCACACAACTGGAAAACCCGTGATTTACACCGAGGATATCCCCTTCTACAAAAAACAACACCGCCTGGTGCTTCGTCAGAGCGGTTCGACTGACCCTGAAGACATTCTGGATTACATCGCCGCCGGCGGTTACCGGTCTCTGGCGAAGGTGCTCGGCGGGATGTCTCCGGAGAAGGTGATCGAGGAAATCACGTCCTCCGGCCTCCGGGGGCGCGGCGGAGGTGGATTTCCCACGGGGCGCAAGTGGCGCTCCTGCCGTGATGCTTCCGGGCAGAAGAAGTACGTGATCTGCAACGCCGACGAGGGAGACCCGGGCGCATTCATGGACCGCAGTATCCTCGAAGGCAATCCTCACAGTATTCTCGAAGGCATGATAATCGGCGCTTATGCTATTGGTGCCCACCAGGGCTATGTCTACGTGAGAGACGAATACCCCTTGGCGGTGCATCGCTTGAAAATCGCCATGGCTCAGGCCGGAGAGTTCGGCCTGTTGGGCTACGACATACTCAATACCGGCTTTACGTTCAATGTGCGGACGAACCGGGGTGGAGGCGCATTCGTCTGCGGGGAGTCTACGGCGCTTATGGCTTCGCTCCAGGGACAAATCGGGGAGCCCCGGGCGAAGTACATTCACACGGTGGAGCGCGGTCTCTGGGACTGCCCTACGGTATTAAATAACGTCGAGACATGGGCCAACGTTCCCATCATCATCGAGATGGGCGCCGAGCAGTACGCCAAGATAGGCAGCGAAGGAAGCAAGGGGACAAAGATATTCTCGGTCGTGGGCAAGGTGAATAACACGGGCCTGGTTGAGGTGCCCATGGGAATGACCATCCGCGAGATCGTCTTCGACATCTGCGGCGGCGTACGAAATGACAAGCAGTTCAAGGGCGTCCAGACAGGCGGGCCCTCCGGCGGATGCATCCCTGCGCGTCTGGCCGACCTGCCGGTGGACTTCGACAGCCTGACCGAAGCCGGCTCCATGATGGGCTCCGGCGGTATGATAGTACTGGATGAGCACACCTGCATGGTCGATGTGGCCCGGTACTTTATGAGTTTTCTGCGCAAGGAATCCTGCGGCAAGTGCACTCTTTGCCGCGAGGGAACCGAAGTTATGCACGAGACGCTTAAATCCATCTGCGAAGGCCGCGGCAGCAAGCAGGATATAGATTTGCTTGAAGAGCTGGGCCAGGCTATGCAGACCGGTGCCCTGTGCGCACTGGGCACCTCAGCGCCCAATTCGGTCCTGAGCACGCTGCGCTATTTCCAGGACGAGTACCTGGAGCATATCCGCAATAAGCGCTGCCCCGCAGGAGTGTGCAGGGAACTGGTAACGTATTCAATCGACCCGGACATTTGTAAGGGATGCGGCAAGTGCAAAGAATTATGCCCTCAGCAGGCCATCGAGGGAGAGAAGAAAACTCCCCATCGCATCAGACTGGAGCTATGCATGAAGTGCGGAGCCTGTCTCGACGTGTGTCCTTTTGGAGCTGTTGGGAGGAGATCATATTGTGATAAATCTTAGGATCGACGATAAATCAGTTACCGCCAGTGAAGGCGAGACCGTTCTGGACGTGGCTGACGCCAACGGAATCTTCATTCCGGCCCTTTGCAATCACAAGGCCGTTACACCCTACGGCTCCTGTCGGCTGTGCCTGGTGGAGGTCGAGAAATTCGGGCGGAAGCGCGTGGTAGCTTCCTGCAGCTATTTGGCCGCAGAAGCAATCCGCGTGAACACACGAGCTCCCAAGGCCCTCGAGGCGCGGAACATCGCCATGGAACTGCTT
>JABMSA010000645.1 GCA_013202185.1 Planctomycetota bacterium | reverse complement strand
CGGCTGGCCCGGCAGAGAAAACTCATCGAATTTCTGGAAGCCAAAGAGTTCCGCGGCAAGAAACTCATCGGAAAGCTCGGAGGCTGGCTCGGTGAAGCTCAGAAGTTTCGCGGACAGAAGATCATCACCTTTCACCAGGCATGGGTTTATTTTGCTGACCGGTTCGGGCTGGTCGTCAGCAGTACTATCGAGGAAAAGCCCGGCATCCCGCCGTCCGCCAAACGCAAGGACCTCCTGATTCAGCAGGTCAAGAATGAAAACATCCGCGTGATCGCGGTGGGAACGTACTACGACACTTCCGTGCCCGAAGCCATGGCCGAGGCCACCGGCGCCAAGCTGCTCGTGCTGCCCGTCATGACCGAAGGTGTCAAAGACGTGAAGGATTACTTCGGTCTTTTTGACTACCTGATCGGCCGTCTGCGCCAAGCCTTTGAAGAAGCCGAGAAAGAAAGAGGAAGTCCATGAACCTCCTCCCGGAATCCCTGGCCTACATGGCCGCACCGATGGCCGTCTGCGTGAGCATCACCGCTCTGCTCACCTACCTTGGCGCGCACGTGCTTCGGCGGGAGGTCATCTTCGTGGACCTCGCGCTGGCACAAATCGCTGCGCTCGGCGCAACTTATGCCTTCTATTTGGGCCACGACCCCATGAGCAACCTGGCCTACCTGTACTCGCTTGGATTCACCTCCATCGGAGCCGTGCTGTTTTCTATCACGCGGCATCAGAAGCAGAACGTGCCCCAGGAAGCCATCATCGGCATTTCATACGCCGTCGCCGCCGGAGCAGCCATCCTGCTCGTTGACCTGGCGAGGGATCCGCACGGGGGAGAAAAAATCCAGTACCTGCTTGTCGGAAATCTTGTCTGGGTCTCATGGCGGGAAGTGCTGAAGATCACGGCCGTGTGCGCGGGCGTCGGGCTGTTCCACCTCCTCTGTCGCCGGCAATTCAACCTGGTCACGTTCCACCCGGAGGACGCCGAGGCGGAAGGCGTGTCCATCAGGCTCTGGGATTTCCTTTTCTATCTATCGTTCGGCGTGGCCATTACCAGCATCGTCCGCGTCACCGGCGTCCTGCTCATCTTCTCTTACCTCATCATCCCGGCCACCATCGGGACGCTCTACGCCGAGCGCATCCGTGGACGGATTCTTATCGGGTGGTGCGTCGGGCTCGGCGTCAGTTTCCTGGGACTGCTCTTTTCCTACGACCGCCCCAGCGGCCCGATGATCGTCGCCATCTTCGGCTTGAGCCTCATCGTTTTTGGCGGGGTGCGGTTCTTCACTCGAAGCCAGGACAAGAAGCGAGCCGCAGCCGTTCTGGGAGGCATCGCCGCAGGTCTGATGTTGCTCTTGATCGGACTTCCAGCCATGACGGGACGGTCAGAAGACAACCACGGCCGCGAAGCGGAACACGGTAATGACTCCGAAGACGGGAATCACGGCGAAGATGAAGCAACTCCGGAATCGAAGGTCGGGCAGGCCGCCCCATCGGCGAGCATCGATAAGCACGGCGAGCCGGAGGAATTCAGAAAGCTGATATCGCCTGACGCAGTCATTCGTGAAGCCGCCGTCGACGCGCTCTCAAATCGAACGGATGTGCCTGCCTTGGATGCCCTGACGGCCGCGCTAAGAAAAGAACCCGACGACGGGCTGAAACTCAAAATCGCACTCATCCTTCACCGCCATCGGAGCAAAGATGGATTGAGAGCCCTGGTGAGTTTGCTGCGTGATTCCGAAGTGCCGTTCGTTCGCATGGAGGCGATTCACCACCTGGAGGAAATCGCGGGTGAAAGTTTCGGATACGGTGGCCTAAAATCCCCAACCGAAAACGCCGAAGCCCTCAAGCGCTGGCAGGAGTGGCTGGAGAAACTAAGAACGGAATGAAGTTTTACAGCAATCCATCCCTCAACCCCTCGCCTCTCTGGGGCTCTGAACCACTTTCGCGAGGGAAAAGCGTGAATCTCCACTGGGAAGGGAAAGCCAGTCGCCTCAGAGGCAAAGTTTGTGCAAATAGCTGGTCTCTTATTTAGGCAATCATTAAGTCCAGGTAGAACATGCGAGCCGCCATTCATTTCATCCTTCATCTCGTTGCGCCGGGCCTGGCCGCGAGGACCGCCCTCAAAGACAACTGGAAACGCGGCTGGGCGATCATGTTGGGAGGGATGCTGGCCGATCTCGATCATTTGCTGGCCACGCCCATCTACGACGCCGACCGTTGCAGTATTGGGTTTCATCCCCTGCACTCGCAGGTGGCCATTGTTGTCTACATCCTGATGACGGCCTTGCCCAAGAGCCGAATTGTCGGAGCCGGTCTGTTGATCCACATGGCGCTCGATTCTCTCGATTGCCTGTGGATGCACCTGGGGGCCACACCTGGAACCTGATGCAGGAGAACGGATGTCCGTGGCGAGAGAAGCAGCGAGGCCATCACGATGATCGATTCCCTCCCTGATGAATCGGTCGCGAGAGCCCGAGGGATATCGGTTGCGCAAGTGGCTAGAGTGTTTGCGGCTCGCAGCGGCTTTGGCCAGGATTTGTGCGGAGGCGTCCCGGCCGATTCTTGTGCCTTCTGTTCGGCGTGGGGGCGGAGCGCTGACCGCGCGATCACGCAATTCTGGAAGGGCGGAGTGCCATGAGCAAGAAGAGGCCTGCACGACGCAAGCGCAAAGCGGCGAGAGCCCCGGGGGCGCGCTCCGGGAAACGGCGATTGGCGCCGATCGCGGTGGCGGCCGCCTTGGGCGTCGGCCTCCTCGGGGCGGCGGTGTTGTGGATCACGTCTGCGGACCGAGAGTCGGCCCCGCCGACGCCCACCGGTTACGACACGACAAGATCGGCCCCCGATCGCCTTCCGGCCCGGTCAGGCTCAACGGGCCTGCCGATAAACGACGTTGACCCGGTAACCGGCAAGCCGATCACTCCGACATCGCCGACCCTGGTCTATAAGGAACACGTCATCGGCTTCTGTTGCGAGGACAGTACTGGCTATCGGGGCGGCTGGGCACGAATGAGTGAGGCGAAGAAGGACGCTTTCGTGAGTCGATATTCTGACAGGTGAGACCAATCTATCCAACTGAAGTCGGCGGGTCCGGCAAGCCCGTCAAGAAGTGTGCTTTGAAGAAGAAGGAGGTAATGGAGACATGGGCAAGTCGCAGCTATCGTTAACCGTCGCCGTTTGCTTATCGGTGGGAGCGCTGAATCCGGCCTACGGGGCCGACTTGGCCAGGCGCCTGACCGCGGAAGTTGAGCGTGTTCACGAGAAAGCGAAATACGACCTCGTATCGCTTGGAGCGGTCAAGAGATACCGTGGAAGCACGTTTCTTGTCCTCAAGCGGAAGTATGCCCCAGGCTTGGTGAGTCTTGACGATTTTTCGCACGTCATGGTCTTCTACTGGTTTGACAGGAACGATACGCCTGAGAAGCGGTCCATTCTGCAAGGTCATCGACCGGGCAAGAAGGACCCACTGACCGGCATCTTTGCGACTCGCGCCGCGGTGAGACCGAACCTCATCGCCTTCAGTACCTGTAAGATCGTCTCGATCAGGGATAACATTGTGGAGATCGACGGGATCGACGCTTTCGATGACTCGCCAGTACTCGATCTCAAGCCTTACATCCCGAGGAACGACTCTTACCCGGAGGCGCAAATCCCCGAATGGGCGGGTGGCCGCCGGAGGAGGTGAAGTTGAAATGATTGGCCGTTTCTCGCAAATGGGCATCTACCGTGAATTGGCGCGCTCACGAGAGTTCTACCGGGTGGCCTTTGCCGGTCTGCTGGCCTTGGTCAGCTACCTGTGGGACCGGGGCAGCGAGTCAATGTCCACCATCGGCATGGGACTGGCCCGGGCCTCACTGGCCCTCAATGGTATCCCGATAATCTGGGCGTTTACCTCCGAATGCAATAGCACAGGAGATCCCGGATTGGGCTCGTCATGAAGACCCGCGCCGAGGGCCCGCGGCCGCCGTTTGGGGTACTCGTCCTGTTCTTTCTGTCGGGCGCGGCGGCCTTGGTCTACGAGATCGCCTGGTCGCGGCAGATCGGTCTGCTGTTCGGCCATACGGTCTACGCGGCGGCCATCACTCTGGGCGCCTACTTTGCCGGGATGTCGGTGGGGTATGTGGTGGCCGGACGCCGGGTTGCGAGAATTGTCCGCCCCCTGTTCGGGTACGGCATCGCGGAACTGGGGGTCGCTGTCTGGGCGCTGCTCACGCCCCGGCTGGTGTCGATGCTCGAGCAGCCCGCCCTGTCGAGTCTGATCAGTCCGGCGGATCCACTGCTGCAACTGGCCGTGCGCGCGCTGGTCGCATTCTGCATGCTGATGCCGGCCACCATCTTCCTCGGCGCCTCCCTGCCGTTGATCGCCGAGCACCTCAATCGCGACTCCGGTCGCGCCGGG
>JABMSA010000644.1 GCA_013202185.1 Planctomycetota bacterium | reverse complement strand
CCACGATTCGGAGGCGGATCGTGCGCCCGGAGGAGGTCGACGCCGAGGTCGAGCGCCTGGCACGCGGCGTTGAGGACGCCGTCGCCGAGATTCGCTCGAGCCAGAAACGCGCCGAAGCGAAGATCGGCAAGGAATACCTTGCCATCTTCGAAACACACGTCACGATCCTCGAGCGCGGGCTCAAAGACGAGTTCGTCCAGCGCATCCGCGAAGATCACTACTCCGCCGAGTATGCGGTGTCGAAAGTGATGGGCCGCTACGCCAGGAAGCTGATGGCCGACGAGTACACCGCGGCCCGTGTCTCGGATATTTACGACATCGAGAAGCGCCTGCTGAGGTGCCTGTTGGGCGGGCGCCGGGCAGATGTCAGAAAACTTGCCGAGCCCGTGGTGATCATCGCGCACGACCTCACGCCGTCGCAGACGGTGGAATTCGAGAAAGACAAGGTGACCGGCTTCGCCACCGACGCCGGCGGCCGCACCAGCCACGTGGCCATCCTTGCGCGCGCAATGAGCATACCCGCCGTCGTCGGCCTGAGCACCATCACGGCCGATGTGTCGGGGGGTGATCTGATCATAATCGACGGAAACACCGGCACCGTCATCATCAACCCCGACGACGAAACACTGACGCGATATCGCCAGAAGGCGCGCAGCATTGAAATATTCGAGATGGAACTGGCCGTAGAGCTGCACGACCTGCCGGCCGAGACCACCGACGGCTATCGCGTTGCCATCTACGCAAACATCGAGTTTCCCGAAGAAATACCAAAGGCGATTGATCGCGGCGCCGAAGGAATAGGCCTTTACCGTACCGAGTACCTATACGTGCAGAAAGGCCGAATCCCGACCGAAAAAGAACATTTCGAAGCATATCACAGCGCCCTCCGCCAGCTCGACGGCAGGCCGCTTACCGTGCGAACGCTCGATATGGCCGGCGACAAGTTTTTCGGCGAAGGGCCTCACCCTTCCGTCAGGAATCCCCTGCTGGGCCGCCGATCAATACGGCTGAGCTTCGAACAAATCGACGTTTTCCGGACGCAGCTCAGGGCCATTCTTCGGGCGTCGGACTATGGCAGAATCAGGGTTCTCTTCCCGATGATCAGCGCACGCAGCGAGCTGCTGTACGCCCGCGAGATACTCGACGACGTGAAACGCGAACTGGACGCGGAGGGCGTTCCATACGATAAACAAATAGAGGTCGGGATAATGATCGAAGTGCCCAGCGCCGCCCTGATAAGCGACATCCTCGCCAAAGACGTGGACTTCTTCAGCATCGGCACCAACGACCTCGTGCAGTACTGCCTGGCGGTCGACCGCGCCAACGAGCAAGTTGCCGGGTTGTATCGCACGGCTCATCCAGCGGTGCTTCGCCTGATCAAGAACGTCATCGACGTTGGCAACCGCTACCAGGACGAGCGTCGCAGGGGCCTGCTGGTTGGCATGTGCGGCGAGATGTCGGGCGATATCGCCTACACAACACTGCTGCTGGGCCTGGGGCTGAAAGAATTCAGCGTCAGCTCGGCGGCGATACCAGAGATCAAGAAAATGATACGCTCGATCGACATGGAAACCGCACGTAAGATTGCCGACGAGGTCATTACACTGACCGACGCCGAAGAGACACAGAAGTACCTCAAGGAGATCTCGCAGCGCCTGATGCCGGAGCCGTCCGCGAGCGTCGGAACCGCATGACGGCCCGCCCGAAGGCGGCATGATTATGGAGGCACGAAACAGAGTAAGACTGAGGTTCGCCAAGAAAGGCGCCGCCAGGTTCTTGTCGCACCATGACCTGATGCGGTTCTTCGAGCGGGCAATACGCCGGGCCGGCCTGCCGATAAAGATGAGCCAGGGCTTCAACCCGCGGCCGAGATTCTCGATTGCTTCGGCGCTCGGCGTGGGCGTGGCGGCCGAGAACGAAGTGCTTGACATTCAGCTCGACGAGCCGACAGACCCGGCCGTCGTCAGGAAAAAAATTGCCCAAACGACCATCTCGGGCATAGAAATCGTCGACGCCTCCCGCGCAACACCCAAATCGGCGCGCGTGGTGGCCGGTGTTTACGAGGTGCAGTTGCCACAGGATACCCAACTGCCCGAAAACGCCGTAGACGACCTCCTCGCACAAGACGAGGTGATCGTCGAGCGAACGACAAAAAAAAAGAGCAAGCGTATCGACATACGCCCCTGCATACTGGATATTCGAAGATCGGGCCCCACGCTCCGGATGCGTCTGCAAATTACCGATACGGGCTCGCCGCGACCCGAAGAAGTGATTGCAGCGCTGGCAGGCGAGCCGGAATTTGACCGCAATCGCCTCCAGATCGTGCGAACGGACCTCGAGTTGGCGCCCGACGAACAAATTTAGCGCAGGATTGCGCAGAAAGCCCGGGTACCGACGAAACGCCGGCCCCCGGGAACAATCAATGAAAAAACGAATGTTGATGAACGTGTCTGAACACGAAGAGACACGCATCGCCATCCTCGAGGATGGCCTTCTCCAGGAGCTCTACATAGAAAGAGCCGCCGCCAGCAGTTATGTCGGCAACATTTACAAGGCAACGGTCCTGAACATCGAGCCGAGCATCCAGGCGGCATTTGTGGACCTCGGCCAACACCGCAACGGCTTCCTGCACGCCTCGGACATCATGCCCGGGCTGATGGACAAGCTGTTTCCCGAGGCCCAGGTCGACTCGCGCAAGCGGCCCGATCTGCCTATCCAGAAGCTCGTGAAGCGCGGCCAGGAAGTGCTGGTACAAATCACGAAAGACGGCATCGGCTCGAAGGGCCCGAGCGTTACAACCTACATCAGCCTCCCGGGCCGCTGACTGGTGATGATGCCCGGAATAAAGCACCACGGCGTTTCGAGAAAGATTCCCGAGGATGCCGAAAGGCAGCGCCTCAGGAAAATACTCGGCGAAATGGAATTGCCCAAAGACGCGGGCTTCATCGTCAGGACCGCCGGCGAGCAAAAGACCAGGCGCGATCTGAAAAGCGACCTGCGATACGTGATGCGCCTGTGGGAAACCGTTGAACAGCAGATACAAGCGCGCAAAGCACCCTGCTGCGTGTACCAGGAAAGCGACCTCGTAACGCGCAGCATACGCGATTTCTTCACCGCCGACATCGATGAACTGCTCATCGATTCGGCCGAAGGATACGAAAAAGCCAGGAAAATCATGAAACTCGTGTCGCCCGCGTACCAGCGGCGCGTATTACACTACGAAGAAAAACAGCCGCTCTTTCACAAATACTCGATAGAAGAAGAGATCGAGCGAATCTATCGGCGGCGCGTGCCGCTGAAGAGCGGCGGAAGCATCGTGGTCGAGCCCACCGAAGCGCTCGTGTCGATAGACGTAAACTCGGGAACCTTCACGGAAGAAACCGACCCCGAAGAAACGGCCTACAAAACAAACATGGAAGCGTCAGTTGAAATCGCACGCCAGTTGCGCCTGCGCGACCACGGCGGAGTGATAGTGATCGATTACATCGACATGCGAAGCGAAAGACACAAGCGAGACGTCGAAAAACAACTCGCCCACGAAATGAAGCGCGACCGCGCCCGAAGCAAAACTCTCAGGATAACGAGATTCGGGCTCGTCCAGATGACACGGCAGCGCATGCGACCCAGCGTGAAGACCGCCACGTTTCAAACGTGCCCCAATTGCAATGGCGCCGCCGTGGTACGAAGCGTCGAAAGCATGCAGCTCTACATCCTGCGGCAACTTCGCGTGCGGCTCAACAAAAAAGGCGTAACCGAGCTGCAGGCAACCGGCCATCCGCTGGTGGCCCAGGAACTCCTCAACAACAAACGCCAGGCACTGACGGCAATAGAAGAAAGATTCGGAAAAAAAGTGACAATAATAGGCGCCCCCGACAAGAAGATAGACGATGTGGAATTTCACGCCACAAAAGGCTGACAACATCGAACAAAGGACCCGAAACAATGTACGCAATAGTTGAAAGCGGCGGAAGACAACTGAAAGTAAGAGAAGGCGACACGGTCATCATAGACGACCCCGGCCTCACCACCGGAGAAGAAATCGTTTTCGACAAGGTGCTGCTCTACTCCGACGAAATCGAAGACGTTCGCATCGGCACACCCACCGTCGACAACGTCTCCGTAACCGGGATAGCCGACGGCAGCGCCGCCGGGCCCAAGCTTGTCGTCTTGAAATACCGCAAACGCAAAAGCTCCAAGACAAAAACAGGCCACCGTCAGAAACACGGGCAGGTACGCATCACAACCATCACTGCCTCGTAGGCTGTTGTGCCAGTGGCCCGAAAACCGAAGCAGCATGACAACATAAAGGAGAACCACCATGGCTCATAAAAAAGGCCAGGGCGCCTCACGCAACAACCGCGACAGCAACTCCAAATCGCGCGGCCTGAAAGCATCCGGCGGGCAGTTTGTATCCGCCGGCAGCATAATCGTGCGCCAGCTCGGCACCAAATTCAAGCCCGGCAAGAACGTGCGTCGCGCCAGCGACGACACCCTCTTCACCGTCGTCGACGGCACAGTTGCCTTCGAATCGCGCCGCCGCGTGAGCGTTTACCCCGGCGAAGAATAGCAGGCGGCGGCGAAAGAATGAAGAAGGCCGTGTTTGCAGAGGAAGCGTTCCGGGGAAACTTATTGGAATAAGCTTCTCCCCCCCCGTCTTCCGAAGACGGGCATGGTCCCTCGTCGTCGTCGATCCGACGATGCTCCTGATCACCCGATGATTCGCTGCCCATGTTCATCGACCGAACCACAATCCACGTCAGAGGCGGTGACGGAGGCAACGGCTGCGTCAGCTTCCGGCGCGAAAAATACGTCCCGCGCGGAGGGCCCGACGGCGGCGATGGCGGAGACGGCGGCAGCGTAATCATCATTGCCGACGAAAGCATCGAAACACTCCTCGATTTCAGCCGCCGCACGCACTTCGCGGCCAAAAACGGCAGACCCGGCACCAGCAAGAAAAAGACCGGAGCCAGAGGCCCCGACATCATCATCAAGGTGCCCCTTGGCACCATCGTAGCCGACAAGAACATCGGCCTGACGCTGCGCGACCTCGACCGGCGCGACCTTGCAATCACCGTTGCCGACGGCGGCAAGGGCGGCAGGGGCAACACCCGCTTCGCAACCTCCACAATGCAAGCCCCGCGCTATGCCGAAGACGGTGAACCCGGCCAGGAGCGCACACTCGAGTTCGAGCTCAAGCTCATTGCCGACGTCGGCCTCGTCGGCCGCCCTAATGCCGGCAAATCCACATTGCTCAACAAAGTCAGCCACGCTCATTCCAAAGTCGGCGACTACCCATTTACCACGCGGCATCCGTACCTCGGCATAGTCGAGCTGCCGGGCTACCGCCGCTTCGTAATGGCCGACATCCCCGGCCTCATCGAAGGCTCGCACAGGGGCGCCGGCATGGGCGACGAATTCCTCCGGCACATCGAGCGCACGCGCCTGATCCTTCACATCGTCGATCTCGTTCCCTACGACGGCACGGCACCCGTCGACAACTACCGGCAAATCCGTCGCGAGCTCGAGCTCTACAGCCCCGACCTCGCACAGCGGCCCACGGTACTCGCCGCCAACAAGCAAGACCTGCCCGGCTCCGACGCCGGCCTCGAGGCCATTCGCGGCGAAGTGCCCGCCGAAGTCTTTCCTATCTCCGCCGTCACCGGAGAAGGCGTGCCCGGGCTGATGGACCACCTCCACCTCAAGCTCAAGGAGGCCGATCCCACGGGCTGAGTATCTGCCACGGAACGGACCCCGCGGCTACATCCTCTCGCCCTCCGGGCCAAGATGCGCATGGCCAGGGACGCCTGCCGATTCCATGCCTGACATCCGGCCCGTGACTCCTGCAATAAACAGGTAACCGTCCCTAGTTTATACAAAACTAGGGACGGTTACCTGTTTTATGCTTGACATCCGGCCTGACCATCATGGGGAAACGAAGCCAGGGCTTGTGGATATCAAGCGAAGGCGAAATGTTGTGGTGGTGAAGATCCACGCCAAAACGGGCACGTTCGGCCTGCACTTCCGCATAGCGCGGGAGGGTTTCCAAACGATGACTGACCTCGACTGGGAGCCGTGGCAGGCCGGTGACGAAATATGCCGGGCCACGTGTGCATGTGCGCCGCCCGGTTCGTTTGTACCTGCCGAATTAACGTCCCGGCAGGGTCAGTCTGTGGTTTTCGTTCGCGGATGAGAAGCACCGGGCTGCCCTGCGGACAGCTTAGCCGAGCTACGCTCGGCGCTCCATCGGCGCGAGGCCGATGGGGGCGTTCTCACAACTGACACATGTCATGTTGCACCACGCTAAACAGATACTCAGCCCGTGGCATGCTCCGTCTCACGCTCCGGGCGGGCGCCGGACACTCACCCCGGCCGCTGCGTTGGGACATGAAAAATCAGAAAAAACAGATTTCTTCCTTGACCTTGCACCCAAGATTTGCTATCCTTGTGCGCATCCGTTTTATAGGGACAATTTGACCGGCTCCGCGCAGCATGCAACCCAATGCCGCCCGAGGCCGCCGGCAGCTTCGCCGCCGCGCGTGTACGCCCCGGGCCTCTGGCGCCCCGGCACACCCGACAGGAGGTCATTATGGCAAAGCAAACGTTTGGTCTGGTAGTCGGAACTCGCGGCTTCTTCCCCGCGCACCTCGTGGCCGACGGCCGAAAGGAAATGATCAAGGCCGTCAAGGACGCAGGATACGACTGCGTATGCCTGGGCCCCAAAGACACCCCCCACGGCTCGGTCGAGAGCCGCGACGACATCCGCAAGTGCGTAGAGCTGTTCAAGGACAATCGCGAAAAGATCAGCGGCATCATCGTCACCCTGCCCAACTTCGGCGACGAGCGCGGCGTGGCCGACAGCATCGCCGAGGCCGGCCTCGACGTTCCCGTGCTCATACAGGCCTGGCCCGACGACCTCGGCAAAATGACCAGCGCCGACCGGCGCGACAGCTTCTGCGGCAAGATATCGGTGTGCAACAACCTGAGGCAGCGCAACATCGCCTACACCCTCACCGAGGATCATACCGTTGCGCCTGCGTCGGAGTCGTTCGCTGAGGACCTCGAGTCATTCGCCGCCACCTGCCGCGTGGTAGGCGGCCTGGCAGGCGCCCGCATAGGCGCACTCGGCGCCAGGCCCGCACCCTTCACCACCATACGCTACAGCGAAAAAATCCTCGAGGACGCGGGCATCAGCATCGAGACGCTCGACCTCTCCGAGCTTTTCGCACGCTGCGACCAACTCGCCGACGGCGACGCCGCCGTCAGGAGCAGGCTCAGGAAAATAACCGGCTACTGCAGCACCGAAGGCGTGCCCCAGGCCGCCCTCATCAGAATGGCCAAGGCCGCCGCAGTCATCGATCGATGGATGGCCGAAAACGACCTCGACGCCACCGCCGTGCAGTGCTGGACCGCCTTCGAAGAGCTCTACGCCATAACACCCTGCACCATAATGAGCATGATGAGCAACAAGCTAATGCCCAGCGCCTGCGAGGTCGCCGTTACCGGCTGCGTGGGCATGCT
>JABMSA010000643.1 GCA_013202185.1 Planctomycetota bacterium | reverse complement strand
GAGCAAGACCCCTGGCACCGATTCCACATCGCCCGGGCGCTGGGCAAGCTGCGCAATCCCAAGGCAGTGGAAATGCTCGCCGATGTCATCCGAACCGACACTGCAGACAAACTATACCGGACCAGATCTGCCATCCGGGAGTTGGGTGTGATCGGAGGCGAGCGCGCCGCCGAAGCGCTCTACTTCGCGATGGAACAACACGGAGCCGCAATTCATGGCGACGCGTACGTGGCTCTCGCCGAAATGGGAGATACGAGCGCAGTGATACCCCTGGCCGCGATGCTCATCGACACCAACAGCAGCGGCAGCAGGTTCGACGTGCGGCATTTCCCGTTTCGGGAAGAAGCCGCATCGGCCCTTGCGAAGCTCGGCGACCCTCGAGTCATTCCGCACCTCATCTCAACCTTGCGCCACGAGGAAGAGCCCGTGGGCAAGGCCGCCCAACAGGCCCTCGAGAAACTCACCGGGCAAAACTTCGGGCGTGACCTTGCCAAGTGGCAGAAATGGTGGCGGGCAAACAGGGAGCGCCTGCTGAGCGCCCACAACAGCGCCGCACCGTTTGCACCGAAGCATTCCGCTAAATGAACGGCCTCTTGTCGAGGATCAGCCGCATCGGTTCGTCCGTGACGACCTCGTCGGCGCCCAGAAATTCCTGGATCTCGGCGAAGAGGTTGGTGGCGGCCGTGAGGCTGTGCACCGCCATGCCTTTGCCGAAGTACTTCTGACGGCAGGCCGAGTCCATCACACGCTCGAGACAGAGCGCTGCGGTACGCCGCACGGCCTCGCGGACGTCGCCGGCGCGGTGCTGCGAGTGGCGTACTCCCCTCGTGAGCATGTAGAGCGCGTCGATGGTCATCCACCACGGGTTGCCGCTGTCCCATTCGCCGTTGTCCATTTGCAGCCCGAGTATGGCGTCTACCCTTTCCTTTGCGCAGGGCATGCGGCGGTGGTAGTGCTCGTAGATGAACAGGTAGTGGAAGGTTCCGCCGATCTGGTCGGTGTCGCCTTCCGGCGGCTTGTTGCGCCCGAGCATGCCGTTGTTTGGGTCGACGTAGGTGTCGAGGTGATCGAAGTACCTGGTGAACCACTCGGGCGGAACGGTTCCCGGTACGAGTGCGAGCGTCGACGCCAGCCCGGCGCCGTCGTGGCTGCCGCCGTAGACGCCTGTTTCCCAGTCGAAGCCGTCGAGCCAGGCAGTAACCTTCTCGCGCGAATCATACCTGGCGGCAAAGCGAAGCGGATACAGCGGCTTGAGGTCGAGGAGATTCATAGCCCCGAGCGCAAAGGCGGTGTTGTGCAGGATGCCATGGGTCGGGGGCTTGGCGGCCAGGTAGCCCGAGTCGGGGTCCTGCAGCGACTGGAAGCGCGTGGCCCATTGGGCGCGTTCTTCTTCCGACGGATGCAGCGCGCCGATGGCGTAGAGCACGCAGGCCATGTCGGAGATGCCGTAAAGATGCACGGAGGTGCCGTCGGGGCCCATGGCGTAGCTGCCGCCGCTGTTCTCGACCCTGCACGACGGCTCGAACTCGTTGATGATCCATTTGACAAATTCTCGAAGGTCATACTTCATTGTGTCACCTCGTTACATTTCCACGGGAAAAAGATCGCTGTGGTCGCCGTGCCGTCCGGATTCAGATCGGCAGGTCGTAAAAGCGATAGGTCTTGTAGACTTGGGCGCCTATCTTTTCGAGCACCTTGCGCATGTCGATGTTGCCTTCGAGAATCCACGACATCTCGCCCCAGGTGTAGCCGAGCTGCTTTACGGCTTCGACGGTGCGGGCGTACATCAGAACGTCGAGCCCGAGCCTGCGGAACTCGGGGATGACGCCCATGAGGAGATTCCTCGCGGACCTGATTTTCTTCATTCCGCGAAGGAGCTTGATGAAGCCAAACGGAAGCAGTCTGCCGTTGAGCGCCTTCAGTACCTCGTTGATGTTGGGCAGTGATACGGAGAACCCGGCGGGGCGGCCGTCGACGAACCCGAGGAGCGCCATCGACGGCTCGAGTATCTGCTTCATGTCGCGGGCGAGATGGTCAAACTCCTCGTCGTTCATCGGCACGAATCCCCAGTTCTTTTCCCACGCGTTGTTGTACACGTGGCGGATCACTTCGATCTCGGATGCGAAGTCTTTCACGTTTACCGGGCGCACTTCGAGCTTCGATCGCCTGGCGAAGGCGTCGGCGAGTCTGTAGAGCCTGGGGCCAAATGCGTCGGCGTCCAGCTTATAGGCGTAGATGTCCTTCGCTCTTGCAAGGCCGAAACGCTCGAGCAGTTGGGCATAGTATGGAGGGTTGTAGGGCATCATCACCATCGGCGGGCGGTCGAATCCGTCGACGAGCAGCGCGCACTCGTGGTTTGTGGATGGACTGGCCGGCCCTCGAAGGTTGTTCATCCCGCGGCCGGCCAGCCATTCTTTGGCGGCCGAGAGGAGCGCATCGGCAACGTGCTGGTCGTTGATGCATTCGAAGAAGCCGAAGAAGCCGGTTTGCTCGCCGTGGAATTCGTTGTGGGCATCGTTGACGACAGCCGCCACGCGCCCCGCCGGGCGGCCGTCTTTTTCGGCGATGAAAAGCTTGATCGCCGCACGACGGTAAAACGGGTTCTTCCGCGTGTCGAGCGTTTGCTTCACCTGCATGAGCAAAGGCGGCACCCAGTTGGTGTCGCCCTTGTAGATGAGCCACGGCATCCGCAGAAACGCTCGGCGGCTCAGGAACCCGTCTGCCTCTGAAACGCAGGCCGCTTGTGACACGTGCCTGATCCTCCCTGTTAGATCAGGCCGAGCCCCTTGCCAACTTTTTCGAATATCTCGAGGGCCTGATCGATCTGGCTGCTTTCGTGAGTTGCCATGACGCTGGTGCGGAGGAGGCTGTGGCCCGGGGGCACTGCCGGGCTTACGGCGCAGTTCACGAATATGCCGTTGTCGAACAATGCCTTCCAGAAGCGGAAGGTCATTTCGTTTTCGCCCACGAGCACGGGTATTATCGGCGTTTGGCTGCGGCAGGTATCGAAGCCGAGGCTGTGGAGTCCCTCGCGGAAGTGCTCGGCGTTGCGCCAGAGGCGCGCGCGGCGCTCGGGCTCGCTTTCGATGATGTCGAGGCACGCGAGAACGGCCGCCACCGCCGGCGGGGGCATGCTGGCGCTGAATATCAGCGCCCGCGCGTTGTGCTTGATGTAATGCACCACCTGCTCGTCGGCGGCGATGAACCCCCCCAGCGACGCAAATGACTTGCTGAAGGTGCCCATGACCATATCGACCTCTTCTTCGACGCCAAAATGCTCGGGCGTGCCGGAGCCTCGCTCGCCGAGAACGCCGATGGAGTGGGCGTCGTCGACCATCACCCGCGTGTTGTAGCGCTTGGCAAGCTTCACGATCTCGGGCAGCGGGCAGATGTCGCCCTCCATCGAGAACACACCGTCGACAACGATCAGGCGCCCCTCGAAGCCGTTGTCGGTGTTCAGGACGGCCTCGAGGTCTTCCATGTCGTTGTGCTTGAACTTCAGCGTGGTGCCGAAAGACAGCCGGCAGCCGTCGACAATGCTCGCATGATCGGAGCGGTCGATGATCACCGCGTCGCGTCTGCCCACAACCGCCGAGATTGCGCCCAGGTTGGTCTGGAAGCCGGTGCTGAAAACCAGCGCCGCCTCGCGCCGTGTGAAGCGGGCCAGGCGCTCCTCCAGCTCCTCGTGCAGCTCGAGCGTGCCGTTGAGGAAACGAGAACCCGTGCAGCCGGCCCCGTAGGTCTTGACGGCCTGAATGGAAGCCTCGGCAACCTTCGGGTGCACCGTGAGCCCAAGGTAGTTGTTCGAGGCCATCATTATCAGCCGACGGCCCTTCACAACGGCCTCCGGGCCGTAGTTTTCCTGCAATGGTTGGAAATAAGGATACAGCCCGGACTCAATGACTTCCCGGGCCGCAGTATACGCTGCGCACTTATCAAAGATATCCGTCATGGTTTCTTTTGTCCGTGAAACCGTCACTTGTAACATCCTGTGAGGTTGTGGTATAATCGACGCCACAACTAAGGTTTCTGTTTTGCTCACTATAATTTACCGTTTTTTCCCTAGTTTGTCAAGGAAAGAACGGCCTTTGGGCGCAAGTTTTTCTTGATCCGCTGTTCCGCCCCAACCACCGCACGGCCGGCTATGGACCACAACGGGCCCGAGAATCTCGACAAAACACGCTGCCTGGTGACGGGCGCCAACGGCTTTGTGGGCAGTCATCTGACAGACGCACTTCTCGCGCGCGGGGCCGTTGTGAGGGCTCTCGTGCGAAAAACCAGCAACCTCCGCTGGCTCGAGGGCAAGGGCGCCGAGCTTGTTTGCGGCGAGCTGCGCGATCCCGAGTCGCTTCCGCCGGCGCTCGAGGGCATCGAGTACGTGTTTCACGTTGCGGGCGTGGTGAGGGCGATGGACCGCGATGCATATTTCCGTGTGAACTCGGGCGGAACGGCTTCGCTTCTGGAGGCCTGCTGCCGGGCGGGCACCAGGCCCAGGGTTGTTCTCGTAAGCAGCCTTGCGGCGGGCGGGCCGAGCAGACGCGGGCCGGCCGTTGCCGAAGACGACCCCGCGCACCCCGTAAGCTTCTACGGCGAAAGCAAACTCGACGCCGAGCGCGTTGCCGCCGAATACTTCGACCGGCTGCCCATTGCAATTGTGAGACCGCCGGTGATCTACGGCCCGCGCGACACGGATATGTTCCAGGTCATAAGAGCCGCCGCCAACTGGCGGATAGCGGCGCTGGCCGGCGGGCCGAGCATGCCCCTCAGCGTCGCACACGTGCACGACGTGGCGCACAGCCTGATCTGCGCGGCGCAATCGGGCTCGTCCGCCGGGCAAACATTTTACATGGCCGGCCCGAAACCGGTCACGACCGGCGAGCTGATCGACGCCGTCGAGCAGGCCGTGGGGCACAGGGTCATCAGGATACGCGTGCCGTCGCCGGTCGTCCGCATCATCGGGCACCTCACCGAGTTGCAGAGCGCCGTCACGAAGAAGCCGGGGCTGTTGAACAATGACAAGGTTCGCGAGATGCTCGCGGGCGGATGGGTTTGCAGCATCGAGAAAGCCCGGCGCATGCTCGGCTTCGAGCCGAAGGTAGGCATCGTCGAGGGAATGAAGGCCACCGTCGAGTGGTGCCGCCGAGAGGGCTGGATCAGGTAGCAGGGTCTAAGAGGGATGGATGTAGGGGCCAATGGCATTAAGATAAGGGCTCCCATCCGTGTAGGGGCCAATGGCATTAACTTAAGGGCGTCCGTCCGTGTAGGGGCAGGCCGCCCCGCCTTATGGCGGTTAAGGCGTTGCCTGCCCTCTT
>JABMSA010000642.1 GCA_013202185.1 Planctomycetota bacterium | reverse complement strand
CTTCTGGTAACGGTGACCACCGGCCCGAAGACCTCCTCGCGCCAGATCTTCATCGCCGGAGTGACGTCGGCGAACACGGTGGCCTCCATGAAATTGCCCTTGGCAAGCTCGCCGTCGGTTAGTACATTCCCGCCGCAAAGGAGCGCCGCGCCTTCCTTCTTGCCCCACTCCACGTAGTCGGTCACTGTCTTGAGGTGGTCGGGATGGACCAGCGGGCCCATGCGGCAGTCTTCTTCGCGCGGGAGGCCGATCTTGATGGCTTTGGACGCGGCGACGAATTTGCTTACGAACTCATCGTAGACATCGCCGTGGACGATCAGCCGGGTGGCGGCGCAGCAGCATTCGCCCTGGTTGAGATAGACGCCGAAGAGCGTGCCGGCAACGGTCTCGTCCATGTCGCAGTCGGGCAGGACCACCGCGGGGCTCTTGCCGCCGAGCTCGAGCGTGCAGCTCTTGAGGTTGTGCGAGCAGTTCTCGTAAAGCTGTGCTCCGATGGCGGTGGAGCCGGTGAATGTCACCTCGTCGATGGAGCCCTCTTCGGTGAAGACCTCGCCGACGTCCGGCCCGGCGGCGGGTATGATGTTGACCACGCCGGGTGGCAGGCCGGCCTGCTCGAGGAGCTGCCCGAACTGAACGGTGCTGAGCGGCGCCCACGTGGCGGGCTTGATGACGACGGTGTTGCCGGCGGCGAGCGCCGAGCCGATCTTGCGGGCGGCGATGAGGAACGGGAAGTTCCACGGGATAATCGCGCCGACCACGCCGATGGGCTCGCGAATGGTGTAGTTGAGCACCTCGCTGTAAGGCGCGGGGATCAGGTCGCCACGGAGGTCAACGGCGATATCGGCGAAGTAGTGCATGGTTGCACCGGCGCCGGGCACGTCGACGTTGGCGCTTTCGAAGATCGGCTTGCCGACGTCGTCGGTCTCGACGCCGGCGAGGAAATCGAGGTTCTCGGCGATGGCGTCGCCGATCTTGTGGATGACGGCGCTGCGCTCGAAGGGGTCCGTTTCTCGCCAAGTGCTCTCGAAAGCTTTCCGCGCGGAAGCAACAGCCTTGCGAATGTCGTCCTTGGTGGCTTTTTGCACGGATGTGATGGCATCGCCGGTGGCGGGGTTGATCACGTCGAAGGTGCCGCCGTCCGACGAATCGCACCACTGACCGTCGATGAAGAGTTGGTTCCTGAGTTCCACTTCACTTCTCCTTTGCCACGGGGTTGGCCAGTTGGCCGATGCCCTGGATTTCCACGGTAACGGTGTCGCCCTCCCGCAGGAAGACCGGCGGCTTGCGAGTGAAGCCGACGCCGGCGGGCGTGCCGCTCATGATGATGCTGCCCGGCACCAGCGTCATGCACTGCGAGATGTAGCTCACCAGCTCGGCACACGAAAACACCAGGTCCGAAGTGTTTGAGCTTTGCATCGTTTCGCCGTTGAGCTTGAGGCTGATGTCGAGGTTGTCGGGGTCCCCGGGCTCGGTTTCGATCCACGGGCCGATCGGCGCAAACGTGTCGAAGCACTTTCCGCGCGCCCACTGCTTGTCGTAGCGGAGCTGGCAGTCGCGTGCGCTCACGTCGTTGCCGCAGGTGTATCCAAGGATGTACTCGGGGGCCTGCTCTTTGCTCACGTTCTTTGCGTGCTTGCCGATGACGATCACAAGCTCGCATTCGTAGTCGACTTCGTCGGGCGCCATCTTCGGCAGCAGGATCGGCTGGTCGGGCCCGACTACGGCGCTGCATGTTTTGATGAAAAGCAGCGGCGCTTCCGGGATCGCCATTCCGCTCTCGGCGGCGTGGCCACGGTAGTTGAGGCCGATCGCCACGATCTGCGGCGGATAGACCGGCGCCAACAACTTCGCTTGGGACTGCGCCACCTTCAGGTGGGTGGTCTTCCACGATCCGAAGATATCGCCTTCGATCAGCTCGTAGGCGTTGTCTTCTGCAACTGCGTAGGCAACCACTTCGCCAGTCTTGATTCTGGCTATTCTCACGTGCTAGCTCCTTTTCATGACTTCGGGATTGACCAGTGAAAGTGGGCGTTGCCCGGTCAGCCCGCGTGCCACTTCCTCTGCGCCCTTGCGCTGCAGCTCGCGAATTGCTCTCGTCGAGTACCAGGCGCTGTGCGGCGTAAGTATTACGTTGTCGAGATGCTTGAGCGGATGGTCGTGCTCGACGACGGCCGCTTCGTCGTCGAGGAGATCCAGCCCCGCCCCCGCCAGCTTGTCGTTATCGAGCGCCCACACCACGGCGTCGGTATCCACGATCGCCCCTCGGGCGCAATTGATCAGAATCGGGCGCTTCTTTGTTTTGGCGAGCGCGGCCTTGTTGATGAGGTGATGCGTGGCTTCAGTTGACGGACACTGCACGAAGATCGCGTCCGATTCTTCCAGCAGCGCGTCGAACGTCGCCGGCCGGCAGCCGTCGGTCTCCTCGCCCACTTGCGGGTCGGCGAAGATGACGGAGGCGCCGAAGGGCTGCAGGCGGCGGGCTATCGCGCGGCCGATGCGGCCGAATCCGACGATCCCGGCGGTCATCTCGCCGATGCCCATCAGCGGCTTGAGGTACGACAGCGACCACTCGCCGGCCTTCACGCGACGGTCCGCGAGCGGCAGCTTTCGAGCCAGTGCCAGGAAATGCGCCAGGGCGTGGTCGGCCACCTCGTCGATGCAGTAGTCCGGCACATTGGCGACCATAATGCCAAACTCGGTGGCGTCGGACACGTTGATGGTGTCCACCCCCATCCCGTAGCGGACGACGATGCGAAGCTTCTCCGCCACCTGGAAGAGGCCCCTGTCGATCGGCCCGAGGTAGGTGTTGAGG
>JABMSA010000055.1 GCA_013202185.1 Planctomycetota bacterium | reverse complement strand
GAGGGGGTGTTGGGGACAACCGGTACTCTCTACCGAACTTTGCATCCTGCCGGACAAGCCGGCAGGGGAGCACTGCACAAAGCCATCGAGCCTGCCACAAGGATTGGCTATACCTTCAGAACACAGAGGCGTCATCTTGCGCCACGCTAAACAGATACGCCCCGGTGGGGGTGGGGCGTCTCAGAGGAGACGGGCCAGACGGGCCACCGGCCCGTCTCTACAATGCCACCGCCAAAGTTGCATCCGGCAAGAGATGATTCATCGAGTGTTCTGTACGCCTCGAGCGCGGTGGGATTCAGCTTCCGTGCGATGCCCTGCACGCTCACTGCACAATTGTACATCATGAAAAAGGTTCTGTCGCCCTCTACGGCTCGACGAGTCGAAGCGGGCCGCCGGCGATCGACGCCCATTGGCGGATTTCGGCGGCGACGTGCCCGTAGCCGGCCATCCAGTGGTGGCCGATGCCTTCTGCGTGGATCCAATCGATCAACTGGGGCGTGGGCTGCGTGAAGCGGACCCGCAGCGGATTGCCGGGGAAGACCATCTGGGTCGACAGGGCTTCGCCCTCGAGCACCGCACACTGATAGCCGTCGCCGAGCGGCAGCAGGCTCACGAGTGTAACCGGGCCGGGCTTTGCAGTGAATAGGGCGCACACGCCCTGGTCCATGAGGCGAACCGATGCCAGGGTTATGTCGCTCTGGTTCTCGGCCAGGCTGAACGAGCCCGAGCCGCAGTGCGTGAATACCACCGAACCGTCTTCGAGGGGCTCGAGCCAGTCGGTGTTGTGCGTGGGCTCGCCCGTGAGGAGCGTGAGCATGAGCTGTCCGACCGCGCCGTTGACGTCGCCCTCGCATCCGAGCGGAATGCCCTCGTCGGCCAGTAGCGAGGCGGCCAGGCACACTCGGCCCATCAGGTGCGGGTAGCAGCCGATCGTCAGGGCGTCGAGGCGGTGCCGATCGACGAGTTCCTTTATGGCCGCGTAAACGCGCATCGAGTCGAGCCCTTCTTCCTCCGAGACCTCGCACGCGGCGCTGCGGCTGGTCAGTTGCTGCCACGTTTGCCGTGCCTGCTCGTTGGGCATCTCGTCGGCCCGGGCGAGGAGCCTTGGCATGTCGAGCGTTATCACGCGCGGGCCGACGGCTTTCTTCAGGTTCATCTCGCTTGCCGAGACCTCCGTCATCCCCACCACTCGATGCCCGGCGAGGCCGATCCTCGCGCGGCGCATTTTCTTCTTGAGGGCCGCGGCTGTCAGGAATGCCTTCGCGCGCTCGAGGCCGTCGGCCGAGTCAAGCTCTCCGTAAACGCACTGATACGGAACGCCTAGCTGCTTGAGGTAGGCGCTGAGTTGCTGCGAGCCGCAGAGCGCGCCGGTTTCCATTCCGGGCAGCGACCACAGCAGAACGGGAACGCTGCATTCCTCGAGCAGATCGAGCGCGAGGTAGTCTTCGTACCAACTCACCGCTGCAAATGCCATGGCGTGGGCGTGCGACTCGGCGAGCTTCCTGCCGGCGGCCACCGACTTGTCCGGGTCGTCGAGCGGCCCGAGCCGCAGCACTTCGCAGCCGGCGCCCTCGAGCAGGCCGGCAAGATCCTCGGCGCCAGCGGATGCGCGGTCGGCGCCTATTTCCAGCGGGCTCGATAATGATGCGACGCCGATTTTCGGATTCAGCGACGTGGAGGTCTGTGTCATTGTGCGGCCTTTCCTGTCAGTGGGTTTCTTTCCAGGCTTCGATCATCGTTTGCACGCCCGACCACGGCGTGTCGGGAAAGATCGCATCCACCGGGTGGAGGATGAAGCGGTCATCCAGACACAGCCGCCTTGATGGCGCCTGCGCCTGCTTTCTCGAGTTTTTCTGTGAGGCACGAGGGGATCGGCACGAGGATCGACCGTGCGAAGAGGTCGTCGCTGACGGGGCACGCGCCCTTGTTGTAGTCGTAGACGCTGTCGCTGTTGAGCGCGAGGTTCCACGGATCGCCGGCGGCCGAGAGGGGTGTTTTGCTGACGAGCGACGGTATGTTGTAGTATATGTGGAGGCCGTAGTCGGTGATTCTGAAGACGTTGTGCAGGCCGAGATCGATCATCTTCCCGGCGGCGTGGGCCGCCTCGTCTTCGTCTTCGAGGATGATGATGATGAACGGCCCGGTGTCGCCGTTGGGATCGGCCAAATGGCGGAAAGACAGCCCCGGCGTGCCCTCGAGCATTGCCTTGATTCGGCGTTTCGACGCCCGCATGTGGTCGAGGATGCTCGGCAGCTTCTTGAGCTGCACCGACGCAACGGCCCCGCATAGCTCTGTCATCCGCCGCCCGCCGCCCCACATCATGGCGTATGGCTCGGGCGTGGCGAGGCGTCCTTGTTTTCGGACCATTCCCATGTCGTGTGCCGAAAACGCGCGGTCGTAGAGCTTGGGGTTGTCGGTGATGATGAGCCCTCCTTCGCCGCAGGTCATGTTCTTGTTGAGCTGGAGGCTGAAGATTCCCATGTCGCCGAACGTGCCGACCTTGAGGCCGTTGAAGGTGCCGCCGTTGCACTGGGCGCAGTCTTCGAG
>JABMSA010000054.1 GCA_013202185.1 Planctomycetota bacterium | reverse complement strand
GGTTTATTCTTTCGACCTGGCATAGCAACGAATATCGGGAAAATACATTTCTTCAAACGCTTTGGTCGGGATTTCATGTTCTGACCCAGGAGCACTTCTATCACGTCGGGGCGAAGGAAGTCAATCGAAAACCAATGCTGGAAGCTCTAGCCATGAACTTTCTGCCTGTGCATCGGCACGAAGAACCTGAAGAACGTCCGGAGCAGCTCATGCTTTTCGAGAAAGTTGCTGAATATCAGGCACTGACAAGTGAAGCAAGTTGACCGTACGGCCTTTACAGCGCCGCTGATTCATGAAACTAAATGCAAACCCAGACAACTCATTCATAGCCCGACCCAACAACTGAAAAACGGAGGCAACAAATGGCTCTTACAGGAATGGCAATCTATAAGATGCTGCCAAGGACGAATTGCGGCGATTGCGGATTCCCCACGTGCATGGCCTTTGCAATGCAGGTGGCCTCGAAGCAGAAGGCGTTGACCGACTGCCCCTTCCTCTCCGAAGACGCGAAGTCCGAAGCTGCCGACGCATCCGCTCCGCCGATGAAGCTCGTGCATCTCGGGCCCGCGGGCGACGCCGGAATCGACATCGGCCAGGAGACGGTGATGTTTCGCCACGAAGAGAGATTCCACCGCGCACCCGCACTCGCCGTCAGGATCGCCGCCGGGCTGTCCGACGACGACGCCCAGGCGAAGCTCACAGAAATAAACGACGCCGTATTCACCCGCATCGGGCAGGAGATCAGCGTAAGGCTGGCCGCCGTCGAGATCGGCGGAATGTCGGCCGACGACGCAGCCGCGCGCGTAAAGGCGCTCGCCGAAAAGAGCCGGACGCCGTTTGTCATCATCGGTGAAGACGCCGCCGCAATGGAAGCGGCCGTCAAGGCCGTAGCCGACAACAAGCCGCTCATCTACAAGGCCACCGAGCAGAACGCCGACGCGTTCATCAAGATCGCGGCCGACGCCAAGTGCCCGCTGGCGGTGAGCGCCGAATCGCTCGAGAAACTCGCCGACCTCACAAAGGCCGCGAAAGACAAGGGCGCCGACGACCTCCTGCTTGCATTTGACGGCCACAAGATGCCGCAGACCGTTAGAACGATCACATCCGCCAGGCGGGCCGCTCTCAGAAAGGGCGTGAGAGCACTAGGCTATCCGGCCGTGGTAGATGTGAGCTGCGAGAACACCATGAAAGAAACGGTTCTCGCCGGCACGTTCGCCGCGAAGTATGCCGGCGTGATCATCATGAATAATGCTGATCCCGCCGAGCTGCTTCCGGTGCTCACGACGATACAGAACATCTACACCGACCCGCAGGTGCCCAACACCGTAGAGGCCAAGCTCTACGAAGTCGGAAACGTGACCGAAGACTCGCCCGTGCTGTTCACCACGAACTTCTCCCTCACCTACTTCAGCGTGGAAGGCGAAGTCGAACGCAGCAAAGTGCCCTGCTACATCTGCGTAGTCGAAACCGAGGGCCTTGGCGTGCTCAACGCGTACGCCGGCGACAAGCTCTCGCCCGAGAAGGTAGTGCAGGCGCTCGACGAGCAGAAGGTCGCCGACAAGGTCAAGCATCGCAAGCTGATAATCCCCGGCCTGCTGCCCGCATTCAAGGCCGAAATCGAAGCCACTTCCGAATGGAAAGAGGTGCTGATAGGCCCCGAGAACGCCAGCGGCATACCGGTGTTCCTGGCCGACAAACGGAACTGAAAAACACGATGCCCGATTTCAAAGTGAGCTTCCCCTCCCTCGGCAGCACTGTTGATGCCGATACCGACACCACCCTGCTCGAGGCGGCGGGCAAGGCCGGCATAACCATCAACAGCATCTGCGGCGGCGACGGCATCTGCGGCCGATGCAAGATGATCGTAAAGGAGGGCAAGGTAAGGGGAGACGTCTCGATGCTGCTCACTCGCGAAGAAATCCGCCGGGGGGTGGTCCTCGCCTGCCAGACATACCCCGACAGCGATATCGTCGTCGAGATACCCGAGGAAACTCAGGCACGCGAAAGGCTCGCCATCGACGAGGAAGCACAGCGCTTCAGGGCGATTCGCCCCGGGATAAAGACCCGCGAATTCCTCAAGCAGCCGCTGGTGACCAAGGTCTTCCTCAAGCTCGAAAAGCCGACGCTCGACGACAACCTCGCCGACTGGCAGCGCATCGAGAGGATGCTCGAGAAGAGCGCCGGCATCCGCACAATGCAGGCGGGCCTCAAGATAATGAGAAGCCTCCCGCAAACGCTCAGGCGAAACGACTTCGCCGTAACCGCACTGCTCGGCAGGCGCAGCGGGATATGCGAGATCATGGACATCGAAGCCGGCAACACTTCCGACGTGAACTACATGGCCGCCGTCGACGTCGGCACGTCCACCATCGTCGCACATCTCCTCAACGCATCGGACCTCAGCACCGTCGACGCCGAAGCCTGCTTCAATTCCCAGTCGATTTACGGACGCGAAATTACCACCCGCATAATATCCAGCGAAAAGAAAGGATACGAGCACCTGCAGGAGGCGCTCGTCGGCGACATCAACCGCCTGGTCTCGACACTCGCCCAGCGAAACGAAGTGAGCCTGAGAAACATCAACGCCGTGATATGCTCGGGCAACACCGCGATGATGCATTTGCTCCTCGGGCTGCCGGCCAACAACATCAGGCGCAACCCGTTCATCGCCGCCACACTCCAGCCGCCGCCGTTCCGAGCCGCCGAGGTCGGCATAAAGATCAACCCGCGCGGGCTGCTGTTTTCGGTGCCCGGCATAAGCGCCTGGGTCGGGGGCGACCTCACCGCAGGCATCCTCGCAACCGGAATGCAGGAGTTCGACGGCATCGCCATGCTGATGGACATCGGCACCAACGGCGAGATAATCCTGGGCAACAAAGACTGGCTCATGGCGTGCTCGGCGTCCACGGGCCCGGCTCTGGAGGGCGCAAGCGTCGAGTGCGGAATGATGGCCGAGCAGGGCGCGATAGAAAGAATCTACGTCGAAGACGGCCGCATCCGCTGGAAGGTCGTCGGCGACGTCGCACCCGCCGGTTTCTGCGGATCCGGAATCATCGATCTCATCGCCGTGATGCTCGATCTCAAGATCATCAACCGCTCCGGCAGATTCATCGAGGGGTCCAGCCCGGCGCTCACCTTCGAAAACGGCCTCGGCAAGTTTGTCGTCGTCGAAAAGGAAAACACACTCCGCGGGAAGGCCGTGTTCATCGAGCAGGACGACGTCGACAACGTGATGACTGCGAAAGCGGCAATCTTCGCCGCCGCGAAAACGCTGCTCGATCGGCTCCAGTTGAAATTTTCCGACGTGGACAAGTTGTTCATCGCCGGCGGCTTCGGCAGCTACATAAACCTCGAAAACGCCGTCACGATCGGCCTGCTGCCGGAGATGCCGCTCTCGAAGGTCCAGTTCGTCGGCAACACCTCCATATGGGGGGCAACGCTCGCCGCGTTCTCGGAGGAAGCCTACATGCTCTTCCGCGACATCAGGAAGAAAACCACGTATTACGACCTGCTCGGGAGCCCCGACTACGTGGACCAGTTTACGCAGGCGACGTTCCTGCCTCACACGAATATCGAGCTCTTTCCGTCGGCGCTCGCGGAAGTCGACATGGCCGAAGAGGGCAGGGTGTAATGGCGAAGACGATCGTAGTTGCAGGAAAAGGCGGAACCGGAAAAACCACCGTCGCCGCGCTGATCGTCAAGCATCTAAAGGAGCATGCCGACGGCTCGATCCTCGCGCTCGATGCCGACCCCGACGCCAACCTCGCCACGGTGCTCGGCATACCCGTCGACAAAACCATCGGCGACCTCCGCGAGGAAACCCTCCGGGCGATGAAAGATTTCCCGCCCGGCATGTCAAAGGCAAACTACATCGAGGCGGGCCTTCATCAGATCGTCGTCGAAACCGAAAAGGTCGACCTCATCACCATGGGGCGCGGCGAAGGGCCATCGTGCTACTGCTACATCAACAACCTCCTCCGAAAGTTCGCCGATTACCTCATGGCCTCTTACGATTGGATGGTGATGGATACCGAGGCCGGCCTCGAACACCTCAGCAGGCGCACCGCATCGAGGATCGACAACCTCATCGTGGTCGTCAACGAAAGCCCCCTGGCGATGGACTGCGCCAGGAGGATCGACGAGCTGATCCCGACGATCAAGAATCCCGTCAAGCGAAAATTCCTCGTGCTCAACAACGTCCGGGAAGAAAGAATTGAAACCGTAAAACAGAAAGCTGCCGGCCTCGACCTCGAGTACCTCGGGTGCATTCCATTCGACAGCGCACTCGAACAGCTCGTATTCGAAGGCGAATCGATCTACAAGCTCGACGGCAGCCCCGCGACCTTGACAATAGACGAAATGATGCAAACAATAGGAGTAGAGTGATGGAAATTGCCGACATCAAGGAAAACTGGACCAGCAAAATCAACGTGGTGACAATAGGCGCCACAAAAGATGAAGGCGGAACGCGCGGCAGCGCCGTGACCGTCGGCGGAGAAACAACACTCCCCGCGCTCACCTTCGAAGGCGACGTCCCCCACCGCCCGGTAGTGGCCGGGCTCGTAGTCGACGTCGCACCCGAAGACTGGCCCGACGTGGTCAAGAACGCCATCGGCGGCGTCATCAACTCGCCCGCCGAGTGGGCGCAGAAATGCGT
>JABMSA010000641.1 GCA_013202185.1 Planctomycetota bacterium | reverse complement strand
TGCCGCGTGAACATCATCGACCTCATCTTCATAAGAGGAAGGCTGGGCCAGGACGTCCACACGGCAGACAACTGGAAGGCCGACGTTAACCAGGACGGCCTAATCAACGTGCTCGATCTGGTTCCTGTCCGAGACCACATCGGCAGCTCCTGCGAGTGAAGCCGCCGGGCCGGCCGCCGCTCACGACTCAATCCATGCCTCATGATTCCTTTTGTCCTCATTTCTTTTGTCCTTGACTTGCTTTCTACCTTGTGTTATAGTTCAAAAACCAGCAAGCTGCTTGCGCGCCTTGCGAAGGTTGGCCGCATCGGACTGGAGTCTTATATGAAACAATTCCTCACATTCGTGATGCTTGTGTCCGCTGCGTGCGGCATCGTTGCCTCGCGGCCCGCACTGGGGCAGGATCACGCCGATCGCTACTGGAAGGTAGACGACGTGCGCGTGGGAATGAAGGGCGTAGGCAAGACGGTCATGGAAGGGAGAAAGATCGAGGAATTCCGGGTAGAGGTCATCGGCATCCTCAAGAAGGTCTTCCCGAACCAGGACATCTTCCTCGCCGAGCTTTCGGGGCTGGGCCTCGAGCAAACGGGCATCATCGAGGGAATGAGCGGCAGCCCGGTTTACATCGACGGCAAGCTGCTGGGGGCGGTTGCATACGGCTGGAGCTTCAGCAAGAAGCCGATCGCCGGCATCACGCCGGCCGAGCAGATGTACACCCTCGTGGCCGAAGCCGAGAAGCCGAATGCCGAAGGCGCGTCCGCCAAGCCACAGGGATTCAGACGCCCGCCCGGCCGCATGTTTGCCGGCCTCCCCGGCCGGACGCCCGCCTCATCCGGCGACCGCGCCGCCGGCGGCGCCGCCGCTTTCAAACGACTCCGCGCGCCGCTCGTGATCTCGGGATGCCCCGAGCCGGTGTTCAGGCATTATGCCACGCGGTTCGAGAAGATGGGATTGCTGCCCGTGCAGGGAGGCGGCGCAGGTGGCGCCCGCGAACCCGCCGATGCCCCCGAACTCGTGCCCGGCGCGCCACTGGCGATTGTGCTCATCGAAGGCGACATGATAATGGCCGGCATCGGAACCGTCACCGACGTCATCGACGACGAAGTCATTGCCTTTGGACATCCGATGATGGACATGGGCCGCGTGGAACTGCCGATGGCGGCGGCAACCGTCGATGCCGTCATCCCCAGCATGTGGACTTCGTTCAAGCTGAGCACCGCCGGAAAAACCGTGGGCACGCTGCTGGTGGACCGCATCGAGGGCATCTACGGCCGCACGGGGCAAGTGCCCCCGATGGTGCCGCTGAGCATTGCCGTCGACCGCGAAGACTTCCCGGGCAGGGCGAAGTATTCCTATCGCGTGGCCGATTCCGAGGAACTCATGCCTTACATGCTGGACATCTGTCTGTTCAGCAGCGTTTTCATGAAGGGCAATCTGCCTCCGGAATACACCATCGAATACAAGATCAGCATCTCCACCGACAAGGGCGACGTCATCGAGCTTGAGAACATGTCGGCTTCATCTTCGTGGTCCTCGCTGTGGTCGTTCTTCGATGCCGTGTCGAGCACGGCGTACGGCCTTACATACAACCCGTTCGAAAAGGTGCGCATCACCGACGTGAAGGCCCAGCTTTCAATGAAGCTCGGCGACCGAACGGCGCTCGTCGATTCGGCGCGGCTGCTCGACGCCAAGACGGCGCCCGGCAAGTCGGCGCGCGTGCGCGTGGGGCTCAGGCACTACCGCCGCCCGCCCACCACGCTCGAGATGCAGGTGCCCATCCCGAGCGACCTGCCGCCGGGCCTTTACAACATTACGATAACCGACTCCGACGGCGCCTGGCAAGCCGCCGCCGCCGCCGAGCCCTCGAGATTCGACCCGCAAAACTACAACGAGATGCTGCAGCTCCTCAAGTTGCAGTATCCCAACAACAACATCTACGCACTGATCGCCCTCCCCAACACGGGCCTCGATGTGAGCGGCACCCCCCTGCGAAACCTGCCGCCATCTTACCTCAGCATGCTCACGCCGGTGGGCCGCAGCAAGAACCTGTTCATCACCACCGTTCTGCAAACGTCGAAACAAACAGAATACCATATCACTGGCAGCCAGGACTTGCTGTTGCTGGTTGAAAAGGAGGACTAACGTGAACGCAGTACCGCTCCGCGCAATCAAGGCAGCGAAAAGCCTGCAAGGGAATGGAGACGGAGGGCAGGCGATTCGCTCCAGGACTCGCTCAGCCTGCCCCTACCCGGCATTGCGCCTGCGCACCTGCGTCACGGCGGTGTTCGCCATTGTGATCCTCCTGGCCGCGCCCGAGGCATTCGCCCAGCCGGCAAAGCGATGGACGCAGGCGTCGCAGGCCGATTTCGAATCCGGCAAGCGCGAAGACATCGCACTCACAAGCATCGGCGAACTCAAGCTCGCCCGCGGCAAGGAGGTCATTGTCGAAGAAGCCGACGACCAGGTGTGGGCGCTGGCGATGGACTCGAAAGGCATAGTGTACGCGGCCACCGGCAGCAAAGGCCGGATAGTCAAGATCACCGACGGCAAAGGCGAGCTGTTCTACAAATCGGAAGAAGCCGAAATCCTCTGCCTTGCAGTCGACAACGCCGACAACCTCTACGCAGGCACCGCGCCCAACGGCCTGATCTACAAGCTGTCGCCCGACGGCGACGTCGAGGTCTATCTCGATTCCGAAGAGCCTTACATCTGGGGCCTGGCGCTCGACAGCAACGGCGTGCTCTATGCGGCAACCGGCGACAACGGAAAGCTGCTGAAGATCGCGAAAAAAGATGAAGCCGAAACCGTGTTCGAAACCGATACCCCGCACCTGCTCGACGTGGTCACCGACAGCAAAGACAACGCCTACGTATGCACAAGCACCGGCGGCCTGATATTTCGCATCGCGCCCGACGGCAAGCCGTTTGCACTGTTCGATTCGGAGGACGAAGAGATGCACCGCCTGGCCGTGGACGAAAACGACAACATCTACGCCTGCACGGCCGACGGCATGCAGCCGGGCACAGCGGGCCTCGGCCCGCGCGGCCAGCCCGACGAGCAGCCGCAGGCCGCAACGCAGCCCGGCCCGGCCGAAGCCAGGGAGGCCGACGAAGCCGACGGGCCGGACGGCCTGGAGGAGCCCGACGCAGAAGACCTCGCACCCGACCCCGATCTCACCCAGGAGGTGCCGCCCGGCCCCAGAAGGCCCGACGCAGTGGCGCCGCCTATTGCCGGAATCAATTTCGTTTACAAGATCTCGCCCGACGGCATGGTCACCTCCATATTCACCAGAGAAGGAATGGCACTCCTCGACATAGCCTGCCACGGCCCGGACGTTTACGTGGGCACCGGCAGCAAGGGCCAGCTCCTGAAAATCAATGACGAGCTGCAGGTCACCATCCTCACACAGGTCGAGCAGCCGCAGCTTCCGTCGCTGGTTGTTGCCCCAAACGGCACGCTCTACTTCGGCACAGCGGGCGACGGCAAGGTGTATCGCGTCGACAACAAGCTCGCCGACGAAGGCACCTTCACGTCGATGGTCAAGGACATGGCGTACCCCTCGCAGTGGGGCATGATCCGCCGCACGGCCGACGTGCCCGACGGCGCGTCGGTGGCCATTGCCACGCGAACCGGCAACGTGGCCGAGCCCGACGACACCTGGAGCGACTGGTCGAACGAAGATGCAAACCCGGCCGGAGCCATGATAGCCAGCCCGCGCGCAAGGTTCCTCCAGTATCGGCTTCTCATGAAAGCCCCCGGCCAAGACACGCCCACGGTGAGGTCCGTCGAGATGTACTACCTGCCGCCCAACTATCGGCCCAGGATCACCGCCATCGTATTTCCGCCGTCGACCGACGGCCAGGCGCCTCCCGAGCCCACACCAACCGGCAGCGTGGCGGCAACGCAAAAAGCAGCAGTCGCACCAATGCGCGGCACCGTCGAGATCGGCTGGGAGGCGAAGGACCCGAACGAGGACAACCTCGAGTTCGAGGTCTTCTTCAAGGGAATCGGCGAGGCAACCTGGAAGTCGATTGAGGACGAGCTGCGCAAGCCCGGCATAAAATGGCGCACCGTGCGCGTGCCCGATGGAATCTACAGGCTCAAGGTGACGGCGACCGACACGCCGTCGAATCCGCCCGCCCGCGCACTCGCCACCGAAGAGATCAGCGAGCCGTTCATAATCGACAACACTCCCCCTTCCGTCTCCGACATAAAGATACAGATCGCCGACGACGGCAGCATGACGATTACCGCGCGCCTGGCCGACAGCGCAAGCCCGATACAAGACGCCATCTATTCGATCGACTCGGGCGACTGGGTGATGTTGTCGCCGGCCGACGGCATCTTCGACAGCAATCAGGAGGCCGTCGAGTTCACCACCGAGGCATTACCACCTGGCG
>JABMSA010000640.1 GCA_013202185.1 Planctomycetota bacterium | reverse complement strand
GCTAAGGACAGTCACCTATCTTGTTAGTTACCGTTCCCGTCATTTCCGGCACTTGCCATGTGGTGGGAGTGTGAGGCATACAAAGGAACAACATCCGATCAGAGAAATGGGTGGTTGTTGCTGGTTTTCTAGTTTTCCCGGTTCTTCATGATCTATGGTGGGTTGGCCCGACGGCGCCGTCTTGAGCCCCAACGGGGCTGAGAATGATAACCTGTCGGTAGCCGTGCGGCAGACCTTATGGGAGGCAGGCGCCCCTGCGCAGACCGACGCCCTTAAGTCAATGCCATTGCCCCCTACCCCCTCTCCCCGTGGAAGGGGGGAGCGGAACAAGAGCATCGTACCCTCTCCCTCGTATGTGTTTAGCGTGCTACCAAGAGGTCTTGGCTCTGAATCCGCCCCCTGCCGGGTTGTCCGGCAGGAAGCACTCCGGCAGCAGCGACTGTCGCGCAACCGGCGCCCACAGAACTTTCCCACACCCCGTTACATCTCCCTGCAAGAAAGCACTTGACACCGGCGATGCTGATCGATAACATGTGATGGTCAGGATAGACCAACGGGCGAGTGCAGCGTTTTTGACTGGCAGAAGGAGATCGGCATGATTCGTGTCTGCGCTATCGTGGCTTGTTTGCTGGTGATCGCTGCAGGTTTTATGACCCAAACACAGTTGCGCGCCGATTTTGCGAAGGACCCGGCGACCCTCGGCTGGGCGCTCGTTGACGAGTTCTGCTTTAGAGGCAAGGCGAAGGCCGCTACCGCAAAGATATGGTTCGAGCCGATTGACGGCAAGACGCTGCAGATCGCCGACGTCAAGGTGACCACGATCAAGCGCCGCAAGGTTGCCGAGTGGGCCGACCGCGTCTGTGCAACCATTCCTCCCGTAACTTACACGCCCCCCGCCGACCGCTGGAAACACATCCCCCGAACGATGGAGAAACTGCGAAAAGGCGGCAAGGTCACAATTGTGCTGCTGGGCGACAGCATCGCGTGCGACACCGGCAACTCGCCCGTCGACGTGCTGATCGAGCGGCTTTATCCAAAGGCAGAGGTGCGGTTGATCACATCTGTTCGCAGCAGCACCGGGTGCAGTTACTATAAAGACGACAACCGCGTAAAGGAGTACGTGGTTGATCACAACCCGGATCTGCTGATCATCGCCGGCATCTCACACGGCCATAACCCCGAGCCGATGCGGAGCGTCATCCGGCAGGTCCGCGAGCAGATCGATCCCGAGGTGATGATCATGACCGGCGCGGTGTCCCCGCTCGACTGGTTCAACAACCACTACGTTGTCAGGTCGAAACTGCCCAAGGAAAAAGCCCTCGAGAATGTGAACACATTCGCAGCGCGCGCGGCAGTCGTGGCACGCGAAGAAGACGCCGAGTTCTTCCACATTAGACGCGCATGGGATGAGTACATCCAAAGCTGCGGGGTCGATCCCGACTTTTTCCACCGCGACTTCATCCATGCAAACGCGCGAGGCAGGCAGGTGCTCGCAAGGATCATAGAGAGCTACTTCGCCCCGGCATATGAATCAGGCACGACCGTCGAGGTCACGCGTTACCTGACGAGCTGCGAGGCGCCGACCCTACGATAGAATGGCATTAACTTAAAGGGCGCCGGGTGGCGGAGCCTTGGCGGTATCATGACCCGGCTCAGGCAGGGCTATTCTTCTTCCAGCAGTTCCTCGAGCTTGTCGAGCTCGGCCTGGTAAACCTGCTGGAAGGCTTTGTAGTAGTAATCGCTGATGTAGAAAAGCTTGGCAACGTTGGGGTCGACAACGTGCATTCGACGGTCGTGGCTGGTGTCGTCTTCCAGGTTGGGATACAGAATCTGCATGCCAACGGGGAAGTCGCTCACTCGCAGCGCCTCGGGGAAGTTGTTGATCTCGAGCAGCTTCTTGAGTATCAGGCACGTCTTGAGACGTGCCATATCCTTGGTCGTTTGGATGACGATCGCTGCGCTTTCAAAGGTGCCGTCGTTTTTCATTACGTTCAGCTCATACATCGTGTTCTTGTAGTCTGAGCGTTTGGGCGCCTCCACGATGCTGATGTTCAGCGGAGGCATGAGCTGCTCTTGGTCGGCCTCGGTGCCGAGATCGTAATGGATGATGAGAGCGCGCCCGGTTTCCTTCGCCGTTTTCTTCAGTTCCTTCTTCATTTCCTTCAGTTCAGTCGCCAGCCGCTTCACCTTCACTTCTTCGAAGTCTTTGCCTTCCTGCCGGCGCGGCTGGAAGAGAATGATGTTGTCGGTGGGCAGTCGGTCATCGGGTTTTTGATCTTTCTTTCCCGCGATCTTGTTTTCCACCCTCTTGACAACTTCGTAGAGCATCCGCAGCATCAGGGCTCTTTCGCCGGGGATGTGGTCATCGAGAATCGACTGCACCGTGGGGTTGTCGGCAAAGGCGCAGTCCTCGTTCGCCCTCTGCGCCGCAAGGCCTGCCAGATGCTTGTAGCGGGGGTTGCTGTAAATGAAGGACAGGTCAAACTTGTCCTCTTGCCGAATCCGGTAGGTGTTTCTGAAGAGTTTGCTGTCGGACAGGAACTCGAACGACTCGGAGTCTTTGGGTATGACGGCGAAGTGGCTCTCGCTTTTTCGCGGCACTACGCGCGGCGTGAGCACCACGATCACCTCGTTCTTCACTACCTTGTGGGTGGTGGTCCTGAAAAGCCACCCCAGCAGGGGGATGTCCATCAGCAGAGGAATGCCACTGACTGTTTTCCGGACGTCGTGAGCAATGAGCCCTCCGATGATGAAGGGCGTGTTGTTGCTGACGCGCGCGAACGTCTGGACGATCCGGCTGTCGATCACCGGCGCCACCTCAAGCTCTTCTCCGTTGACGATGTGTGTGAGCGGTTTTACAGGTGCTCTGGAGCTGACGATCGCCTCGACCTGCATGCTCACTTCTTTCTGATCGCGGCTGATGCGCGGCTTGATATTGAGCACGATGCCCATGAAGAAGTATGAAATGTCGATCGTTGTGGTGGCGGCGGTGGCCACCGTTGTCGAGATCGGCATCTCGCGACCGATGCGGATTCTCG
>JABMSA010000639.1 GCA_013202185.1 Planctomycetota bacterium | reverse complement strand
GTCGTATACAGCCCCGCATATTCCGCACATTCACAACACCTCGAAAGGCACGTGCTACACTGTGCCCCACTCGTTTGCCCCGGCCGACTGCCGGCAGCATTCTATCAGACGTTGGAGGTAGATTCCCTGCTTCAGTCCGGGCCGGCCGGGCTCGTCGTTGGCCACGCTCTGGAGGAAATTTGCCAGGCACGCCATGTGCGAGCGAATCCAGCCGGGCGTGAACTTCGGCCCGGGAAACTTCGTGGCCGGCTGCGGATACCGCTGGCCGGTGTCGATACGTATCCAGCCGCGCGACCCGCCGATGGGCGAGTCCGGCGCGCCGGCGTCGTAGGCTTCCAGGTGATGGGCGTCCGTGCCGTTGAATCGGAGGGCCCCCTTCGAGCCGTGTATCTCGAATCGCAGTTCGTCTTCGGCGCCGGTGGCGATCTTGGTTGCCTCGATGTTTCCTATCGCGCCCGAGCACATCTCGGCGAGGATCATCACGCAGTCTTCGGCGTCGACCTTCACCATGCGCGAAGGATCCTCGAGCGCCGGTCGCTGCGGGTATGCAATGCGCGTTGTGGCGAGCAGCCGGTCGTAGTCGCCCAGCAGCCAGTGAAGGAGGTCGAGGATATGCGTTCCGAGATCGGCTATCACGCCGCCTCCGGCGGCCCCGGAGAGCTTCCACTTCAGCGGAGCTTTCGGGTCGGCGCTGCCCGAGTGCAGGTAGCACCCGCGAAACTCGAGCACCTTTCCGATGAATCCTTCGTCGATCAGTTGCTTCGCGCGCATCGTGGCGGGGAAGAAGCGGTTCTGCAGCGTCATCTGCGCGGTGGCGGTGTATTCGTCGAGCGCCTCCTGGATCATCATTGCCTCGTCAAACGTCGCCACCAGAGGCTTGTCGCAGTAGATGTGCTTGTTGTGTTCCATCGCCGACAGCAGCGCGTCTTTGTGCAGGTGGTTGGGCGTGCAGATGTGGACGATATCCACGTCGGGGTTTTCGGTGATCTTGCGGAAATCAGTAACGGCATTGTCGGCCCCTATGAGCGCCGCGCCCTTTTCGGCGGTCTCGGTGCGGCTGGTGCACACGTGCGTGATCTTCGCCTCGAGTGGCAGCGGGTCGTAGAAGAGCGGCAGGTTGATGTAGCCGTATGCGTGTACCTTGCCGATGAATCCGAATCCGATGATGCCAACGTTGCACTGCTTCATTCGCCATCTCCTCTGCGAGCGTCGTCGAGTATCGTTTTCGCGTTGCTGTAGAAAATATCTTCGATGTCTGTTTGTGCCAGGCCCTCGGCTTCGGCGGCGCGGCGGAATGCATCGATCTCCTCATACAGGAAGAACGTGAGCCGCTCGGCCTCGTCGCCGTCCAGCTCGCCCATGTTCGGATCGCCCGAGACATCTCCGTAGAGCCCCCTGGGCACGAGGTTCACGTATCGGCCGTCTTTGCAGATGCGCCGCATCCGCATGCGTAGGATCGGCATGTCGCTGCCGAAAAGAATCCGCTTCGGCCCCACGGCCCGGATGACCTTTCGAAACACCGCCTCGTTTGTGTTGGCGGAAAAGTCGAAGAACATCCTGTTTGTCGAGGCGAGCACCTCGAAAGCGTCGCCTACGTCTTCTTCGCAGTAGGCCCGGCCAACGTGCGCTATGATCAGCCTCACGTTGGGATAGCGCTCCTCGATATCGAGCATCTGCGCGAGGTTGACCGGATCGCGCAGTCGCCCCGGGCGCGGGATGTGGAGCATCGCGATCCATCCGTGCCGGGCGAGCACCTCCAATTGGTGCGGCGGGAGGAAATCGAAGATGCGAATCTCGGCCGGCGGCAGGTAGGGCGGGGCGGATGAGAGGTAGACCTTGGCCCCGACGAACCCGTCGGCCAGGATTCGTTTCTCCAATTCCTCCGCGCTCCATTTGGGCGATGCGAAAATCAGCGCCGGCACATCGCCTCGCGCGGCCGATTCCGCAATGAGGCGATTCTCTGCGTCCAGTTCCTCCTCGCCGGGCGGGATGGAAAAAATGAGCGGCGTGACCGACTTGCCGGGCAGCATCAGCCGATAGGTCTCGAGGAGATCCTCGATGCTGTTGTCCTTCGCAACACGCCCCGGCCAGGTGACCGAGCGGTTGATAGGCTTCCTCTCGCCCAGCCACACGTGCGTGTGAATGTCAATGATGCGCTCGGGCAGGAAATCGCGCAGCCGCGTCTCGTAAAACTCGCGATCCACCGGTTTGATATCAACAAGCGAAGCCATCGTGCCTCCTGTTGGGGGCTTCAGTCACGTCCGTGCTCAAGGTAATGATCAAGGCCGTCGAACATCGTTTTGAGGTTCTCGCGTTTTACGCCGGGCGTGACCGAACTGCTGCCGCCGAGAAAAAACCCCACCGGCGGAGCGTGGCGCACCAACCATTTGACTTCTTTGGCGACGTCCTCCGGCGTTCCCATCGGCAGCGTCCGCGTTACCGACACGCCGCCCCAGATCATGAGCGGATCGCCGTTGCGGTCGGTCATCCTGCATATTCTTTCGTAGTCCATGCCGTCTTCGTATTGGAATCCCTGGAAGCCGCCGATGCCGGCCTCGATGAGGCGCGGGACCATGTCCATCAGGTTGCCGTCGCAGTGCCACAGCAGGCGAATGCCCGCATCGATGAACGGCCGGATCGCGCGGGCAAGCTGCGGAAGCCAGATTTCATCCAGCGACTTGACATCCACCAGCGTGGATCGCGAATCGGCCATGTCGTGGTCGAGCCTCACCACCGGCGGAATGCCGCCTTCGATTATCGCCCGTGCGGCCGCGACGTTCGCCCTCTCAGCGTAGTCGGCCTGGAGCGAAAAGTCCTTCGCCATCACCTCGGGATACAGGGAGTAGGCCATGAAATAGTTGACGTATCCGTACGATCCATAGCGAAAGGCGGGCAGCGAACAACAGCCGTAGGGCGATTTCAGGATGTCCGGCCCGAATTTCTTCTGCACCGCGCGGTGGCCCTCGATGAACTTGGCAATCCCCTCGGTGTTGTCGGTATCGCATGAAGCTATCGCTTCGCGCAGCGGGGGAAACACAATCCGCTCCATGTGCTCGACCACCGCCTCGGGCGAGTCGATCACGATGCCGTCGAGAACGACCTCGTCGAGGCCGGTCGTCGCGCCGCGCGCGGTGCCTCCCTCATAACCGGTGCTGGCCATCGAAAGGGGATTGTCGGGGATGTAC
>JABMSA010000001.1 GCA_013202185.1 Planctomycetota bacterium | reverse complement strand
TGGGCCTCTTGTCGTTGCGCACGACGATCTCGAGGTTGGCCGGCTCGGCCATCTCGAATCCCTCACCGAGAACACCGGTGAGATGAATGGCGAGGCGTTCGTTGTCTTCGACAATGAAAGAGAAGCTGCCGAACCGCCCGCTGACGTCCATGGGCCCCGTTTTGGCGTCGCCGTCTCTGTAGGGCCATTCCACGTAGCAGTTTTCGGGATCGAGGTCGGTGGTGGCGGCAAAGCTTATGAGCACTTCGGTGCCGCGCAGTTCCTGCAGCTTGCCTATGCGCCCCTTGATCATGCGCGTCGGATGCCCGGTGTACTTCGGAGGGCTCATTTCATATTGAATGGCCTGTATCTCCGGGAGGTCGTCTACCATTATCTTGAACTCCGGAGAAAGCCGCGTGCGATACTTGAACACATAGACGAAGGTGTTCTCCGCGCCAGGCAGTTCGTATCTGGTTCGGCGGTCCTTCAGTTCGGGCACTTTCGGCCGGGCCTCCTGCCGGGTTTCGACGTCGGTGAGGATAAGCTCAACCTTGCGGCCACGCGCGCCCTCGACCATGACTTCGAGGCCGACGGGCCGGCCACGCACCACGGCGGCGTTGCCGGGAGTAACGTGGAAGGTCACGGGAAACAGCAGTTCGACGAAAGCGGCGTAGGCGTCGGACAGGCGCAGTGCCCGCGCCTGGATGGCGCCCGACGCAAAGAGCACGCTGAGCACTACCAGTGCCACAACGGGCAGTGAGCCTGCAAGATGCCACAGTGTTCGGGAGAGGTCGACGAGTTTCTTTGGGCGGATTTCGGCGAGCCGCGCCGCCGAGAGCCGCACCAGTTCTCTCACCAGTTCCTCGGCGTAGCCCAGGGAACTGCCGGCACCGGAGGCCAACTCATCTCCGAGCTGCATCGAACCGATGAGAGCATTGTCCAGCTCACCATGAAGATTCTCAATAACAAGCGCCTCGTGCTCGGCGCGGATGCGTCGCATCGCGGGCCTTAGCAGCCACTTGGCGCACGCCCACAACGAGATGCCGCACACCACGGCAAAGAGAGGCAAAAGCAGCCAGTAGGGCATCGGGACGCCGAGCTCGGTGAGCCCCCAATCGAGGCCGAACCAAATCAGCAGCGCCCCCGGCGACGCAATGATGAAGCAGGCCAGGCCATTGAGCACCGCCCAGCGCTTGCGGAATTTTCCGAAACGGCGCGCCCCACGGCGGATGTTCTTCAATCCTTTCTCGAACGTCTCTGCATTGTTCATACCAGTCCCCTTCTCTTACGAATAAGACAATCAAGAGCTACCAACAGGATGAACACTATCATGATTGCGGGGAGGTTCCACACCGGCACCGTGTAGCTTCGCGTCACCTTGTGCGACGCGAGGTCCAAGGTAGTCAGCAGCTCGTGCACTTCGTCCGGACGGAAGGTCCGCCCCCCGGTGTCATCGGCCAGCCCGGCGATGAAATCGGGCTTCGAACGAGGATCCTGCATCTCGGATCGACTTTCGCCTGCTTCGACCTTTTCGACGGCAATGACGGCTTTGGCGGTCTCGAGGGCGAAGGTTGCGCTCTTGATAGCGTCCCTGTCGTCTTCGCGTTTCGCCTTGGCCAGGGCTTGCTCGGCTTTCTTGATGGCCTGCATCACCTTTTCTTCTTCATGTACCACCTCGACACGCCAGGTGCCGGGTTCTGTCAACGTCACGTCGTATTCGTACACGCCCTTTCGCGTGCGGCTGTCGCAAGGATAAATGCGCACCACGCGGTCGCTGGGGCTGGTCACCCGCACGGTGAGGTCGGCTTTCTCCACCGGCTGATACAGTTTGTTGATGAGGCGGGTTGTAAGCGTTATTCTCTGGCCTACGGCCGCGTCGGAAACTCTCCGGTCGATCTGCGGCCGGTCGGGCGTGAGGCGGGGGTCGGGTGCTATGTCGCGAACAGCGTTGCCCCAGAAGCGGCGGAAGTAGTCTTCGCCTTCGGCCTCTCCGGTGTCGGTATCTCCGCGCGGGCGCTGCATTCCCCAGCGCCAGGTGGTGTCGGCCGTGAGAGATAGCACACGTCCCTTGCCTACAATCTGGTAGGCTATCACGGGCAGTTCTTCGCCGTCCAGATCGCGAATGGCCAGCAGCAGTGCGCCGGGCTTCACTTCGCCCACACGGTTGCATCCCTCGAGTTCCGGCAGCTCCAACCAGGCGTTTTTGTTGCCTTCGGCGTCGCGCTCCAGCATCATTACCGGGTGGCTGAGCCCTATCGGGGTCGGTATCACAGAAAACTTCTTGGGTGCCTGCGGCTTCCTCATGGGCACGACGCCAAATGGCAGGATAGACGCCAGCTCGGTGTCGTTGTAGAGGCCGGCGCTGTAAACCGACTGGCCGCCCAGTGTGATGAGCCCGCCGCCACGGCGCTTCACAAATTCGACCAGCCAGTGCATTTTCGACGATGCGGCATCGTGCGATTGGAAATAGCCGCGCGAAATGTCGCCCCAGATGATAACGTCGTACTCGTAAAGTTCTTGCTCGTCATCGGGCAATCCCTGGCTGACGTTCTTGTGGTGCATCTCGCCCCACGCGTGCCAGCCGCCCTTGGGCAGCTTGACGAGAACGGCCAGGTCGATCACGGGGTCTTGCTCGAGGAAGGTACTGACTTGGGCCAACTCGGGCCGGGGAATGTCGACCATCAGCACCCTGATGCGCTGATCGATAACATCGACTGTAAACTTCGCCTCGAGGAGTTCGCTGGGCCCCGAGCTTTCGGCGCCCTCCACGCGAATGCGGTATGTGAACCGGCCGGCCTTCTTCGGCTTAACAACGAAGCCTATGGGCACGGGCTCTTTCTCTACGCGTATGTTGTCGCGTCTCTTGATGGGCACCTTTGTGCCGTCCACAAAGAGCAGCGCTGTCACTTCTCTTCTTTCGGACCCGCTGGGCACGAATTCGGCCTGCAGATGGAGTTCGTCGCCGAGGCGCACGTAATCGCCGCCGCCCGTTCGCTTGACGAAGTCGGCGGCGGTTGCATCGGGGCTGCCTATGACAACCGGATAAAGCGGCAAACCGCGCGACACAAGTACCGCTGACACGCCGGCGCCGATGTTGCCCGTGGTGTCGTTGGCGTCGGAGAGCAAGACCACCGCTTGCAGATCGCGCTCCTGCCGGGCCAGATCCTTCAGGCAGTCCATCAGGTGCGTATTTCCGGAGGCCTGTGCCCGGCCGTCGTCGGGCTCGAGCTGCCAGCCCACCGTGTAGGGGGCAACATTGGCCTTGTCTGCCAATTTGGCCAGCGGCCCGGCCTGCAGCTTGCGGGCTATCTCGAGGCGTGTGGGGCCGTCTTTCTGGTCGCGGAAGCCCATGCTGCCGGAGGTGTCGGTGAGCACGGCCACGTTCGGCGGCAAGGAGCGCTCCACTGTGAGACGAAGCTCGAACTGGCAGAGAAGGAAAATCAGTATTCCAAACCCGACGATGCGGATGAGGGCTACTGCTATTCGCGCTCGCCAGGGAAGCCCGTTGCGTGGAAGAAAGTTGACGGCGGCCGCTGCAAGGCCCAAAACACCCAGGCAAATCAGCAGCGCATCGCCGAATTGCAGGGCCGTGTACCATTCCAACTGCTTGGTCTCAACGATTGTGCCGGGGTTGTCGAGGCCCAGTATCCAGAAAACAATCGTCCGAAATAATTGCTCGATCATCGCATCGCTTTCCTGATCTTCGGAATCCGCTCAAAGAAGGGATCCGACAACAGTGTTACGGTTCCAGCTCTTCGGCCTCTAGTTTCTTTGCTCGTATCACGCCTACAACATAGGCAGACATCGCTTCGGCGGCGTACGCAATCAGCAGCAGGGTTATCACAAGCGGCCACAGCTCGATGCCCTTGGGCGCGATGCCGGCCGCTTCGGCCGGCGCCATCACGCGCACGGCCCCATGAAATACCTCGTTCAAATCCTCTTCTTCAACCCGCGACATGTCGCTTTCGCGCGGGTCGGGGTTCACGGCAATGGGTCTAGAGTAGCTTCGCGCGGTGCCCACGGCCTTTCGCAGCCTGTAGCGGCCCACGGGCAATCCGTTTACCAACACCGTTTTCCGGTCGGTTACAGGAAGCTCAAGAGGTTCCATCGCCTTGACGGAAGAATCCGCACCTTCGGAGCCGCTCTCATTGACCGCATCTTCATCCTGGTCGGCGCGGTCGGCATCGTCGTCAGGCGCGGTGCCTTTCTTGTCGCGCCGCCTCGAGCGGCTCGCGCCGTTTTCGGAGAAGAGCATCAATGAGTCGGTATGCCTGAATTCGCCTTCCGAGGCGTCGAGGGCGGCAGGCTCGGAAGCTATTAGAAGATCGCGCGGTTTCGGCCGCAGCTTGCCCGTCATGTAATCGATAAGGCGCCACACGAGCTGCGGGAAAGCCTTTGTCATTGCGACGTTGCTGCGGCTGAGTTCCATGCCGAAAGTGAAGAGAATCACCTTGCCGCTTCCCCGTGAAATCTCCAGTGCCAGGGGCAGCCCGCTGTCGGCCTGCATGAGGATGTTGGCTCCCTTGTCGACCTTCTGAACGCCCTTTGCCTGTACAATGCGGATAGCCGCCAGGGCGTTTTCCTGCCGCCGATTCCTGAACGACGCAAGCCACGGGCCGGAAAGGTAGGTGACGCTCTTGTCGGCGTCGACAATGGGCTTTCGAGAGCTGCTGAGGTGCATCGCGGTTGCGGGGGCAAAAACATGGTCGATGCCTATCATTGCCGGCGAAAGCGCTTCCAAGCTCTCACCTCCCTCGAGGATCGCCGGCTCCGCAAAGGCCGGGTTGAACTCGCCCGGCACAACACTCTTCGAGCAGATGAGGAGGAGAGCGCCGCCTTTGCGGGCGAATGTGTCGAGGTCTTTGCGAGATCGCTCGTGAGGCAGAGCGTTCACGTCGTAGAGAATAATAACATGGTACGTGCTCAGCAACTGGGCCGAAAACACTTCGGGAGTTATCATTGTTGTCTTGACGCCGGTGCCCGTCTCGCCGGTCAGCTCCCTCGCGGGGTTCAGAGCAAACTTCAGTATCTTCGCCCCGTCGATGACGTCCGTTTCCAACTCCTCGGCGTCTTCGTCGCCCTCGCCGCCCATGGCCCTCAGGATGCTCTCCTCGTGCCTGCTTCTGCGGCTGGCCGCGCTGCCGTTTACGAGCAGCACTTCTCTGGGGCGCGACACAACCCACGGCAGAATGTAGGCGTTGTCGTGCATTACCGAATCCTTGTCCTTCAGCGTTACTTGGGCAAAGCCGGTGGTCGAGCGATTGGCATAGCTTGGAATATCGGCGATGACTTCCTCACCCGGCGCCAGCGTCAGCTTGCGGAAGGGCGGCTCCTGCTTGCCTGCAACGGTGAGTGTGAGTTTGGCGTCGCGCTTCTCGCCGCCGAGGTTCTGCACGCGTGCCACTATATGTGCGGTGTCGCCTTCCTTGGCCTCGTCGCCCCGGAGGTAAGCCTCGATTATGGCAACGTTTTCAGCGTCGCTGGATCCGATGTCTACGATAATTATCTCGAGAGCCTGACCCAGCACCCCCTGTGCATCGGCAATTTCCTGGAGGTCTCGCTGGTTGCGCGTGCGGAAGGCACTCGAGCGGAGGTCGGTGAGCACCACCACCTGCGATTTCGTTTCGCGCCGGCCGCGGAGCATCTCGCTGCATTCTGCGATCGCACGCACAAGGCCCGGCCCGGTGCCGTCGTCGGCTTCGATTGCAGGCAGCTTCTCGAGGGCAAGCTCCGGCGTAGGCCCAAGCGGAGCAACTATGTCGACCTCGCTGCCGACCGACACCAGCGCGCACCGGCTGGGCAGTGCGATATCTGCCAACAAGCTTCGTGCAATAACCTTGGCCTGGTCCAGCAGCGTTGTGGAAGATTCATCGGTCTCGCCGGTCAAAGATTCTTTCGCGGTGTCGTAGGCCGACATGCGCATGCTTGCGGAAGCATCGACCACAACGATCAGGTTGCGCGGCGCAAGCTTGCCCGTGGACGACGGCATGAACCATCGGCCCATTGCAAGTGCCAGCAGCGCAAGCACCAGCAGCCGCAGCAGCAGTTGCCAGGGGTCTACCAGCTTGCGAGCGAAAACGTTGTCACGCTTCTCATACCGCAGCAGGCGGATCGTGGGAAACGGCCACACCGGGAACCGGCTGCGGGCAATAAGGTGCAAAACTACAGGTAACGCCAAACCGGCAAGGCCGGCGAGCATAGCCGGAAAAAGAAAGTTCATCCTCGCTGCCTCCGAGACAACCGAACTTCACTCAACACCAAAAGAAGGAACTGATCTGTCTTCTGAAAACAAACCAACAAGACGCAAGCTACTGTGCCGGCAAAGGCATCCTCCGGCTCGTCTCAGTTGTACGTCTCGTCTTTGAGCATCTTTTCATTTAGAATAATACCG
>JABMSA010000053.1 GCA_013202185.1 Planctomycetota bacterium | reverse complement strand
GTATGCAACACAACGCATATCGCCTTGCGTGGGCTTCACGTCACCCAAGCGGAGCTTTTCAACATCCTCTCGGACGAGGGCGGCGATTTCTTCCGGTTTCCGGGTTATCCATCGTCTTGGAACGGTGCCCGTTGACCGACAGACGAACACCGTGTCGATAATTGACGAGCCTGTCCCACTGATGTGGATCGACGCACCCATCTCAGCCGGACAAGGGACGGAACCCGAGCACGCAAGTCCGGCATCGAGAATTGCCACGGCAACCGGGTAGTATGCCTTTATGTCGTTATGGTGGTATGTGAAAGCCAACGGCGCGCCGGGCTTCAGCGCCGCGCTCATTCGACCAAACACACCCGAGAGGCCCTGGGTGAAGTGCGCGAGGTCGCGCCCCATATTCACATTTCCGGTCAATTCATCGGGTGTCCGAGTCGATTCCCGCTCAAACGCGCCATCTGTTGCCGTCCTTCTGACGAGCTTGCGCAGCCAGACATAGCAGAAATCCATCAATTCGGCGTACTGCACGTTCCCAAAATACGGGGGGTCCGTGAGCACGGCATCCAGGGAGTCGACCGGGGCTCCGTTTACGGCAGCATCACCGCAGGCAAGCGTCACGTGCCGGGGGCGGGCTCCCGCCCTTCCATTCGGTTCGTCGCCGATCCATTCACCGTCCATGTCAACGCGGACCTTTCGCCGTCCTTCGTGCCGGAACTCGAAAGGCGCGTCACAGTACGCCTTCGCCTTGAAATACTTCTCAATGATATTCGACCAGCCGCCGCTGCCGACACTGCCCCCTACACGTCCATTCGGAATACCGAGGAGATTCGATTCGCACTCGATGAGCCCAACTGGGAACCCGTGAACCGAGAAGATGTCCAGGGACTTGAGCGCCATTGAGTCATATCGACACAGCATATTCTGATAACGCAGTAAGTCGGACAGGTTTGTCGCCAGCGCGTTGCGGACTCGCTCGTCTTGAATCTCTTCAATTCGCCGACAACTTAGTTCCAGCCCGAGCAGTTGGCGAGTGTTGAACATTTCACGGTAATGCTTGTACCCCCAACGATGCAGCCTGTCGGTTTCATCGCCCGCAGGGATTTCATCCGCCGGAATGAACCGTGGACGCATCCGTGCCAATCGCTCCTCTGCTTCCGCAACCTTCGCCAAGTCGGTGACATCGGGTTTCTTGAAGAAACGGCCTTGGTGCGAAGCCTTGCACGCCGTGCAATAATACTCGATGGCGAACAACACATGTGCAGGCACGCCTTTCGTGGCATCCGGGAAGCTGTTTGGTGTGGAACATGCCGGACATACGCACTTCCTGCGCTTCGCCGGGCCCTCTTGGAAAAGACCTGCTCCGCATTCCCCGCATGAACCGGGATGCGTTCGGCTTTCGGCCTCAGTGAGACCGCCACATTCGGCACAGACGAAGACGTTGCGCGGATGCCGGCGGTCTTGAGCCAGAAGGTAACCGGGAAAGAGCCGAAGCTCACGGCCACAGTTCTTGCACGGGATCGCCTTGACCCAAAGGAAGTACTTCACATGTGCGTCATCGCTTCCACATTCAAGACAGGTCGTACGGTAGAGGCGCCCGACTTTCTGCTCCAAGGCATTTCGAAGCCCTGCCGCTGCTTTCCGGTACGCCTTCAGGTCGAGATGCTCGATTTCCTGCCGGACAATCCAATACGCCATGGGGTTTATGTCGCAGCCCACTATGTCGCAACCGACGCGGTTAGCCTCCATGAGTGGCGTGCCGCCGCCCATGAAGGGATCGGCTACGCGGAGGCCCTGCAAGTCGTGACTCTCGTAAAAGGATTCGCGCAGGTCAGAATCAACGAATTCAGAAAGCAGGAGGGCCCGGAACAACGTTCCGGGCCTCCGCGCGAACCATTTGTGCACAGCGATCGGAGGCCGGTAGTTCTGCTGTATCTGCTTCTCGCGCAGAGCCAAGCCGGCGACAAATGGAATATCGAAAAGTCTTTCTATCATAGCGGGGTACCAGTCGAAAGAAGCTAACATTGTCAGAGTTGAGAAGCAAGATCGCGACGCGACAGATTGCGGCTCGGACGGCGTTGCCGAAAAGGGGGAGCGGGTGCGGCAGGGAGCATGACGAGGGCGAATTGCTGGCGGGCCGCTCGCGCGGGGGGCCCGGATCGTATCGTTCAGATGGTGAAACCTACGGCCTCGCTACGTCCAACGATTGGACGCCTACGGGGCCCCGTCTTCCAACGGTTGGAAGATACCTTGCATCGGCTCTCTTGATTTCGGAATGCTGTATCATGGCCTCAGCCGCCCATTCCCAGATTGACATTGAGTCGTAGATTCCACCTTCGGACGAGTTTGCCGCCCGCAGGTCCAGAGGGATCCAATTTTGAGTACCCCGCACTTACGTTCTCCAGGCAGAACGCCACGGTATCGGGGGCCTTGATGTCCAGGGTCTCGATGACATAGCCCAATCGCTTGATGGCGGTACGGTTCTTCAGCATCTCTAGACACATCCGTAGCTCACCGTCGTCTCTATGTTCGCCCACAAAGTACTCGCCTGTGATTTCGCTAACGTGCTTCATGCCGCCACCGTGGCGCGGCGTGTTCAGAATATCTGCAACGGTCCGGGAAGGAGAAGAAACGGCGACCCTAACGTTGTTGCGCCAGACAGATGCCATTGAGAAGAACTTCCAATCGGGGATTCTGGTCAAAACGTACTTCGTGCGTTTGATGACGGGCGCTCTGTCGCGTACGGACGATGCTGTGAG
>JABMSA010000638.1 GCA_013202185.1 Planctomycetota bacterium | reverse complement strand
GCCCGGTCGTCCCCGGCCGGCCGCTTTACTACGACCCTCTTCGCGAGCGGCCCGTCCTCACGCAGTCTTTCGTGCCGGCCCTCACCGCCGGCGGGCGAAAGCATCCGATCACCGCCCTCGCACCCGCCGAGAACGAAAACGAGAGCATCTGGCAGAACCTGCCCGGCATGTTCTACTACTTCCCAGTGCAAAAGCTCAAGCCCGGCGCCGTCACGCTCCTCGAACACCCCACCGAAGGCAACGAGCACGGGCGCTATCCGCTGGTCGCGGTGCAGTTTTATCGCAGGGGACGCACGATGTACCTCGGCGTCGACAGCACCTGGCGCTGGCGATTCATGCGCGGCGACACCTCCTTCGGCCGCTTCTGGGGCCAGGCGATCCGGTTTCTCAGCTCGAGCAGGCTGCTGGGCGCCAACAAGCGCCTGAGCATAGCCGCCGATAAGACCACTTCGATCCTCGGGCAAAAGATAACCGTTCGCGCGCGATGCCTCGACCGTTTCTACGAGCCCGCCAGGGTGAAAGAGCTGAATGCGAGAATCGTATCGGGCCGCTTCAAGGAACAGGTCCTCAAGCTCGAGGCCGTGCCCGACAGCGCGGGCATTTTCCAGGGTGAATTCACGCCTGCCGCCCCGGGTAGGTACACCATCAGCGTCGCAACGGGCGCCGGCGAGGTCGCGGCGGAAGCATCGTGCGCGCTCAACGTGCGCATGCCGGCCCTCGAGTACGACAACCCGGGCATGAATGCCGCCACCCTCCGCAAGATCGCCGGCGCATCGGGCGGCAAGTACTTTTCCCTCTTCGACATCGCCCGAATCTCCGGCGAACTCGAGAAAATCCGCGAAGAATACACCAGCGAGGAGCAGCACGACATCTGGGACACCCCGCTCCTCCTCGTCCTCTTCACAGCCCTGGTCGTCACCGAATGGGCCGTTCGCAAGCGCAAGATGCTGGCGTAGCGCCGGACGAACAGCGGCTGCCCATGCCTTGCGTAATCGCTTCGCCGACGCGTCTCCAATGCACCGCAAACCCGTCGGGGTGGGTAACGATGTACCTGCGCCGGGGCATTTGTAAAAGTGCGTTTTGCCTTGACAGTTGGGTCAAACGCCGATATAATCCTGCGCAGTGCCTGGCATTTTGCGTGGGCGCAGCGCGTCCTTTCAGGAGAGCCCTTGATGGCTTTGCGGTTCAGCCGTTCATTTGTGTCGGCCGTTCTTGCCGTTGTTTTCGCAGGAGGTTTCGCCGGCTCCGCAGAGCGCCGTTTCGATCACCTCGGCTGGAAGGATGAAGTGTACTGCGCCCAGCGGCGGCTGCAGTTCCTCGAGAAGCTCGTTCGTGACGACGCCAAGCGGCGCAGCTTCATGGCCGATGCGATCGCCGTGTTCGACCCGGAGCAACCCGATGCGGCGCGGGCGGCGTTCGAGGCGTTTCGCGAGAAGTGGTCCGACGGCGAGCCCCAGGCGGTCGCGGCGCTCGAAGCGGATTTCGAGGACATTCGAAAGTACCTCTATGCCGAGGTGCTCATCAAGCCGTGGTGGTACGACCCGCAGCCGCTCAACGACATCGACCAGGCCAAGAACCTCCCCTACATCAAGTACATGGCGAAGCATCCGAACGTGAGGATCGAGGCGTTCTCGCCGCTGGAGGTGCCGGGCGGCGCATACCAGGCGGCGATCCTGATGTCGATAGCCGCGCGGAATTCACCGGAAATCCTCGGGCTGTTCATTCACATGACGCGCAAGTTTGCCGACCAGAATCTCATCAGCCCGCTCAATGAATACGTCGGTTACGATGACGACGGAAACGGCCTGGTAGACAACCACGAGGCGATATGGGAGCCGTGGAAGAGCATTCCCGACTCGATCAAGGTGACGTGCATGAAGGACGGCAATGTCTATGCCATCCCAAACGGCTCTTACCCGGGACCGATCGTGCTCATCTATCGCCGCGACCTCTTCGACGAGGCGGGCCTGGACCCCAACAAGCCTCCGCGCAACTGGGAGGAGTTTCTCGACGTCAGCCGCCGGCTCACGCGCCCGCATCTGAAGATCCAGGGTGCAAAGCTCCAGATGGGCCGGCGCGGCTTTTTCATATACAACGGCGCGTTCATGTGGTATCCGTGGTTCTGGGCGGCCGGCGGGGATCTCGTTGTGCAACTGCGTACGTGCGCCAATTGCGGCACGGCCAACTCGTGGCTGAAAGAAGAAACCGAATTCAAGTGCGCCAACTGCGGCAAACCGGTGTTTCGCGACAAGCAGGACAACCGGATCAAGAGCGAGTGGCGGGCGACCTTCGCCGATGATGCCGGCGCCCACGCGCTGCGGCTGTATCAGAAACTCCGCTGGCAGTTGTGGATCCGCTGCACCGAGTGCGACAAGCCCATCGTGCTCGACAGGGGCGCCGTTGGCCCCGCGCTCAAGAAGCTCGAGCCGGAGGACCACGCAGGCTCGGTGCAGTGCCCGGCGCGCAACGCAAACGCAAACTACAAGAAGCAGGACGTGACGGAAGGCACCTGCCGCATCTTCAACGATACACAGAACGTGAGCCGCGTGGAGGCTTTCGAGAACGGCGAAGTGGCAATGATGATGTGGTATCTCTGGCCGGAGGAGCTGGGCGAACTGTCGCTGAGGCCCGAGCAGATCGGCGTGTGCCCGGTTCCCGTTCGCACCCCTCAAGACAAGCCCTTTGCCGTAGCGCAACCCAGCTTCTCGGCGATGGCCGCCGAGATCGACTCTCAGGCAAAGAAGGACGCCACCTGGGACCTGATAGCCGCGCGGTTCGCATACAGCGACGACGTCAGCAGGGCGTACGCGTGGGCAGGGTATTACAAGTTCATGTCGCCGGCCGAGCTGAAGGGCGCCGGGCTCGATGATTTCCTCGCGGAACTCCCCGACTGGTGGATCGACAACCTCAACACGGCATACGAGAACACGAGGACCGAGCCTTTCCAGAAGAATGCCACTTACATCCAGGATCAGGTGTTCCACCGGAACGTGTTTGACAAGGTCTTTCAGGATCCCGACCTAGACGTGGTGAGCGCGCTGAAGGCGGCGCAGAAAGAGGCAAACACGAAGTTCCTGTCGGGCGCCCATTCCGAGAAGATCAGGAAATACAGGCCGTTGGGCTTTGTGGCTGTTATCGTCGGCGGGGGCGTTTTCCTGGGCCTGCTCGCGCTCTATATCCGCACGGCGGCCAGGCACTACAAGGCGGAGGGCCTGAGCGGAATGTCGGAGAAGAAGCGCCTGGTCGCTCCATTGCTGCTGCTGGCGCCCGCGGTGATCTCGATCGCGCTGTGGAGCTATTACCCGCTCGTCAGGGGCTCTCTGATGGCGTTTCAGGACTATCGCGTGCTCGGCGGAACAACGTGGGTCGGTATCGACAATTTTCTCAAGGCGCTGCTCGATCCGAATTTCTATGTGGTCATGTCAAACACATTCCTGTATGTTGCGTTGTCGCTTTCGATGGGGTTCATTGCGCCGATCGTGCTTGCCATCCTGCTGACCGAGGTGCCCGTTGGCAAGTATTTCTTCCGAACGGTTTTCTATCTGCCGGCGGTGATGAGCCCGCTGGTGGTGATGTTTCTCTGGAAGCTGATGTACAACGAATCGGAGTACGGTTTCCTCAACCAGATCGTGATGAGCGCGCGGGTCTTCGAGATGCTCTGGTGGGCGGTCACGTTTCTGGGCGGAGCATTCGTCCTTGTGGCGGCGTCCAACATGCTGCGGAAACAGCCACGGCCGGTTGCCGGAATTCTGTATGGGATTGTTGGCTTGATTTTTCTGCTGCCGGCTTTGGGCGAGCTTTTCCCGCATGCGTTTCTTCTGAGGTATTGCAGGCTTTTGCCGTGGGAGAAGCCGGTGGGCTGGCTTACGGAAAAGACGTATGCGATGCCGGCGGTGATCCTGCCGTTTGTGTGGGCGGGTGCCGGGCCCGGCTGCCTGATATACCTCGCGGCGCTCAAGTCGGTGCCGGAGGATCTCTACGAAGCGGCCGACGTCGACGGCGCGGGCATTTGGTCGAAGCTCTGGCGCATCACGATCCCGACGCTCAAGCCGCTGATCATCATCAATTTTGTCGGCGCCACGATCGGGGCGTTTCAGTCGATGCAAAACATCCTCGTTATGACGGGCGGCGGCGCCGGCACTAATGTCATCGGGCTGCAAATATGGAAGGAAGCGTACATCTTCCTCAACTTCGGCTATGCCACCGCGCTTGCATGGATACTCGGGTCGATGCTGATCGGCTTCACGGTGATGCAACTGAACGTCCTCCGCAAGGTTGAATTCCACAAGGCGGCGGAAAACTGAAAGGCGACACGATGCCGATAATCCCGAAGGTCGGCCGCAGGAGCCCGCGCATGATGGCGGTTATCGCCGCCGTTTACGCGCTGCTGTGCCTGGGGGCGGTCACGATGATCTATCCCTTCGGCATGATGCTCACGGGGAGCGTGTCGTCGCGCTACGACTACGAAAAGTACAACTTCCTGCCAAGGTTCGTAGGCAACGAGAAGAAGCAGTTCGCCAAGTTCCTCTTCGAGAAGTACGGCGAGGATCACTTCTCGATTTTCGCGTCTACCTACCGCCTCGATGCCGCACACGCCAGTTGGCGAATCATTGCGTTCGACGAAGGATTTGTGGATAACGAGCCCGCCGAAGCGTTTGACGGCTACGATGCCCGGCCCGAGATCTACAAGAAGATCGCCGACGACTTCGACGAGTTCAAGGCCACAGTCGATCCGCGAGAGGTCGTCCTTTACGATCCTGTGGAGGTGAACAACCGCTACTGGCGGCATCTCGAGAAGCTCTACCTGCAGTGGGCAGACGGCGATCGCAAGCGGGCGCTCGTTGAATTGCGGCGCCAGGCCGGCCTCACGGTGTCCGAGTTCCGGATGATCATCGCGCCCGGCGAAAATCAATGGATGCTGGCGAGGTGGTTCCCGAGCTTCAACCGACAGTTCCAAGACTGGATCGCGTTCAAGGAACAGCAGCCGAAGGACATGTGGTGCGTGATCCCGACGGATGTCTTCTGGCAGCGATACCTGAGCGAGCGCTACGGCCGCATCGACAAGCTCAACAAGCAGTGGGGCCTCGAGGGCGACGCGGCATTCGACAGCTTCTGGCAGGTGCCGTTTCTCGGCCACAAGGCAAACGTGTCCGACAACGAAGAATGCCGCAACGCGCTCGATCGCTTCCTCGGATACAAATTCCCTCTGCGTTACATATCGCTACGTCCGGGCGTTCAGGAAAAGTACCGTGACAAGTGGATCAGTTCAGTGCAGGACCGCGAGAAGGACGTGGCCACCCTCCTCGCGAACACGGGCATCGATGCAAAGGGCTTCGACGAGCTCACCTTGGCCGCAACCTGGCCAAAGGACGACTACCTCCGAAGCCTGTGGGTGGACTTTCTGACCATCAAGGTCGCCCCGGCCGACTACACGCTGTTCACCACCGAAGGCGCTTATCGGGCGTTTCTCCTGAAAAAGTACGGATCGCTCGACAACATCAACACCCAGTATGCAACAGCCCTCCGCGACGCATCGGCCATCCCCCTTCCCTCGCAGATAGCAGACGTCTACGAATTCAAGACGAACAGGCGCCGGCTTTTCTGGCACTACATGGCCCGCAACTACACGCGTGTTTTCGAGTTCCTGGTGTTCAAGGGGCGCGCGCTGGTCAACACCCTCGTGCTGGTCAGCCTGGCGGTCGCCGCAACTCTCACCGTGAATCCGATGGCGGCCTACGCCCTGTCGCGCTACTCGATGAGAAGCTCGCACAAGATTCTCATCTTCTTCCTGGCCACGATGGCCTTCCCGCCGGGCGTGACGATGATACCAAACTTCCTGCTGATGCGCTCGTTCCCCCTGTGGCAGATCATTGCGGCGGGCATAGCGGTGGCTGCGGTCATCTTCGGCCGGGCGATTCTCGCAACAAAACCATCAGGCATTGTAACCGCCGTGGCGGCCGCCGTGGCTGCGGGTGCGGCGTGGATGGTTGCGGACAAGCTGGTCGTGCCTTTCATCGGCGGCCAATTCCAGGTCGACCTCAGCCATGTGAGCCTGCTCAACACCTACGCAGCGCTCATCGTGCCGGGCCTCGCAAACGGCTTCGCGATCTTCCTGTTGAAAGGCTTTTTCGACAGCCTCCCGCGCGAACTCTACGAGGCCGGAATGATCGACGGCGCCAGCGAGTTCAAGATGTTCCGAATGATAACCATCCCGCTGTGCAAGCCGATCCTGGCCGTCATCGCGCTGGGCGCGTTCACCGCGGCCTACTCCGGATTCATGTGGGCGTTCATTGTCTGCCAGAAGCAAAGCATGTGGACGATGATGGTGTGGCTGTATCAATTCCAGATGCGCTACACGCCCACCGAGCCATGGCTGGTGATGGCATCGCTGGTGGTGGTTTCGGTGCCGACGCTGGTGATGTTCCTCTTCTGCCAGCGGATCATCCTGAGGGGGATCATCATACCGACGATGAAGTGAGCAGCGCTTCTGTGGGTCTGTGGGTCTGTGGGTCTGTGGG
>JABMSA010000637.1 GCA_013202185.1 Planctomycetota bacterium | reverse complement strand
TACCCACCCCGTAGAGCCGGAACGGAAACACAGCGTACAGCTCGGGGTTCTCGCTATTGCGCCTGTTTGCGAACTTCTCCGCCGGTGCGATGATCTTCTTGCCTTCGACTTCTCTGGTGGGCAGGGCGGGCAGTTTCTTCTTCAGCGTCGTCCAGAAAGCTTTCTGTTCGGACGTGATCAGATTCTTCCGCAGCGACAACAGGCGATCCACCACGGCGTGCAGCCCGGACACTTCACACGTGGGATTGGTGGCGTCCCACCATGTCTCCAGGGCCTGCGCTGGATGCATGACGAGCTTGCCGGCCTGGTCCGTTTTGTACTGTTGATCGAAGAAGGTCAATATCTCATGCGCCGTCGGTAGAACCATGTGCCTCAGGAATGTCTCATCGAGCGTGTGTTCGTAGTAATCGAGCATCATGAAGACCAACTCCAGCCCCGCCACCCACTCCCACTTGTGCCAGCGGCTCTCTTGAAGCTTGTCGCTTCGCTGAGCACAAGGTTTCCAGCCGTAGGTCTCACTGAAGATGTCTCCCCAGAAGTAGATGCACTCCGGGATGTATGCGCCGTCATGGTCCACATGGCGACGCGTGCGGTGCTTGAACAGGGGCATGAGATCTTTGCCGTACATGCGGAACAGCGGCTGCATCAGGTCAAAGTCGCCCGATGCCAGCATTGGCCAATACGGCAGGCGCGTATTCTGCCACCAGTATCCGGGTCCCCAGCGGCGGTAGTCCGCGTCGCCGGGCATTCCGTCCGTGGCTACAGTGAAAATCGTGCCGTTGAACTTGATCGGATACCGGCCCCGCCCGGCGCATGCGCTGACATAGCGCTGCAGGGCATAAGCGCGGGAGACCACGAAAGCATCATCCCGTTTCGCTTCAGTGGGCTTTGCGTGGATCCAACTGCGCTTCCAGAATTCATGCCACCAGCGTTTGTGGGCCTCAAGCCGTTTGCCGAAGGCAATGCCCTCGGCGGCGGCAATCATCTTGTCCACGGCTTGCAGCCACTGTTGAGACCTAGCCGGATGTTTAGTCAACACGTAGATGCTAAAGCGGTGTGATGTGGAGCGCGGCGACTGGAGCCGGAGGTCGTCAAGTCGTTTCCCCTTCTTCGCCGTTATCACGGCGCCGAATGTGCGATGCAGCAGAGGGTCAGGCCGCTTGAAATCCTGGACACCCTGAATCCGGGCGCACATCTTAGGCCCGACAGACTTGATGTTCCGGTGATGCCAACCGATGCGATCGGTCTGCTTTGTCAGAATGGTGTCGGGCTCAACAACGGTGGGTGCGTGTTTTCGATCGCGCTTCGACCGGTCCTGCATGACGTCACTGCATTCGATGCTCGGCAACGTGTATTTCTCGGTTCGCCACAACTCGATCACCGCAGTTGCCTCAACCTTGCGCTTGCCGTCAACCTCCACCTGGATCACGGGATGGTTGGCATCGACCCACAGTCGCATGGTGGTTGTCTCGTCGCCCACACCGTATTGGACGTTCATCATTCCGTCGACGAGATGCAGTGTCTGGATGAATTCCCTGGTGGAACTGAGTGGGCTTGGATTCAGTTTGATTCGTATCTTGCCTACTTTCAGGAAACGACCATTATCACCCCAGCTATCGGACTTGGAGATGTAGAATACGAGATCGCCGTTTTCTTCAACCCACGCATTGACGCCGATATCGCCGTTACCAAGCGGCATTGAGCCATTATGATCCTTGCTCGGGGTCTTCCAGGTTACGTCATATCTGTCTGGTGAATCCGCATTGTCAGCGGCCAATGCCGCCGCTGACAGGCAGATCAAGGCTGTCGCGATCAGATGTCGAGTATTGTACATGGTCAGTAACCTACCTTATCAGTCCGACTCGGTCCAACATGTAGAGCTTTATCCTTTGTGCCGCAGCCATGATGGACAAAACGGTGTTGAAGTAAACCGCGTGTCAGGATGCCCGAATGTTATGTGTTATGCCTGACAGCGCGGCTGACAGTATCTACGGGGACTATATCGAGCGAGTTGGGGTTGGGCAAGTGTTTGGAGGCGGCTGGGCAGGGGAACGTCCGAAGGAGTTTGGTCGCACAATGGTAAGCCTCCAGGATATTACTATTCTCAGGGAGGCGACAGTTTGGCAGGCGATGCGGCGCGGTCAAGAACTTATGTTTGTTCGATAAATGTGCGGGGGCAAAACTCGCTGGTCCGCCACGGTGAACGTGGTTTGCTGTCCGCGCAGGGGCTACAGCAGATTTGGAGACGCGCCATACGCGAAGCGACCGTCTTCGTTGCGAAGGTGAGGCTGTACGGGGGCAAAAGCCGCGCCAACCGTCAAGAAATATGATTTACACAGCAGACCGGACATGCAAACTGCGTATCTATTTGCAGGTGTGATATTGCGTGGTGACATTCTTGCGTCATACCTGTACAATTACTGATGGTTGTGTGTGGAGCATTTTCACAACCCCGGTTGGGGAAAGCAAATGCCAGATGACAAGAACGAAAGCGAGATCCCGACGGTCAGCGATGTTGACTCCGAGGAAAATGTCTCTGCAGACAGTCTGCCCGTGCCAGGACAGACCTGGGGCAAGTATCTGATCGAGAAATCCCTCGGCACCGGTGGGCAGGCGGATGTATTCCAGGCCTACGACCGGTTCGGCGCCGCCGGGCAGGTGGCTTTGAAGGTTGCCCGCAACCGAGTTCCCGACGAACAAGCCCAAGCCTGGACCCAGGCTGAAGCCGAACCGCTGGTCAAGCTTGACCATCCCAACATCGTGCATGTGGTCGATGCCGGCTGCGTCAACGGAACCCCGTACGTAGCCACCCGGCTTATCCAGGGCCTGCCGCTGTCTGCCCATGTCAAGAGCAATCCTCCTTCGGTTCGACGGATCCTCGATTGGATGATTCAATTGGTCGGGGCCGCGGCATACGCCCACGAGCAGGGCATCGTCCACCGCGACCTCAAGCCGTCGAACATCATCATAACCCCCCAAGGCCAGCCGCGGATCATCGACTTCGGAATCTCCTCCCTCATCGATCCCTACCATCCTGAGCACAAGCCACGCAGTTCCGGCACGCTGTTCTTCATGCCGCCCGAGCAGGCCGGCGGGGATCCGCAAGCCGACCATCGCATCGACGTGTTCGCCCTTGGAGGCATCTTAAAGTTCCTTTTAACGAACGCGGGGCCGTACGGTCCGTTTGAGCAGGCAAAGCAGGCGTTTGAAGGGATCTTAGCCGGAGGAGGCGGTTCTGACGATGTCCGTCAAAGGCTGCGAGCCCACATGGCCGAGAACGTCGAGTTCGTGGACGAAGGCAGCGGTCCACCGATGCACCGCACCCTGGCCCGCATCGCCAACCGCGCACTGAGGGCGGACCCTGAAAAGCGATTCCAAAACGCGCGCGAAATGCTGCGGGCGTTTGGCGGCCTGCGAAACAGGCGAAGATTCCTGGCTGCCGGAGCCGCCGCCGTCCTGGCGGCGATCGTAATCGCAGCGGCAGTATTCCTCGGCAACGATCCACAACCCCCTGCCCCTTCCGGACCTCCAACCGCAAGCCTGGAGGTTCACTTCCAGCGTGCCGATCAGACGGGATCTTATCAGATGTTGACCCCCGATCTGATGCCCCTGAGAACCGGCGACAAGATCCAGATACACGCGAAGCTTTCCGAGGCACTCGCAGCCTATCTGGTAGTCGTAGCCTCCGACGGCCGGATTTCGGTCCTGTATCCGTCCGAAGGCGAGAAATCGCAACCAGCCAGGAACATCGACATTCCCACCGGCCGAAACCGGTGGTTGCCCCTCACCGATCCGATCGGTACGGAGACGATCCTGCTGCTGGCCCGTCGCGAGCCGCTGAAGAAACTGGCGGAACTGAATAAAGAGCTTGCCTCATTCGGCCCACCGCCAAGGGTGAAAGATCAGGGTCTTCTGGTGGCCGACGAGAAGGGCGTTCAACTCCTCCATCACGATGCTGCAACGCACCGAAGCATCAGCAACGAAGTTGTGGATGAAGATAAAGGCATGCTGGCCGGACTGCTCGAGGCCGTACCCCGGAAGTGGACAATCATCCGGGCAATATCCTTCCCCCACACTTCCGATGGCAACAAAGAGGACTCGCCCGCGGGGACATCACCGTGAGCAATCAACTCAAGCACCTTGCAGCCACCGCCATCCTATGCCAGGTGCTGTATACCCTCCCGCTCCTGGGTGGGCAAAGCGACACGCAGCCGGCCGGCGGCGCTACGAATACGGCGTCCCGCAAAGCCGAGTTGGCTGCCGCCGACAGAGAAACAGGGCGCCTCAAGGAGCTCGGACGTTACGCTGAGGCCGCAAGGGTTTGTGAAAAAGCCGTTGCATTGTCGTCGGCCCTCTTCGGCAGCGACGATCCAAACACTGCGCTTCACCTGAACAATCTGGCGGTGCTTTACCGGCACATGGGTCAATACGCCGAGGCCGAGCCGTTGTATCTGCGGAGCCTGAAGATACGAGAGGCTAAGCTTGGCAAAGACCATCCGGATGTCGCGCAGAGCCTGAGCAATCTGGGGTCGCTGTATAACTCCATGGACGAGTATGCCAAGGCCGAGCCGTTATTCCTGCGGAGCCTGAAGATACGCGAGGCAAGGCTGGGCAAGGACCATCCGGATGTCGCGCAGAGCCTGAGCAATCTGGGGGCGCTGTATAACTCCATGGACGAGTATGCCAAGGCCGAGCCGTTATTCCTGCGGAGCCTGAAGATCGTCGAGGTCAGTTTCGGCAAGGACCATCCTGATGTCGCGCGGAACC
>JABMSA010000636.1 GCA_013202185.1 Planctomycetota bacterium | reverse complement strand
GATCCTCACGCGCAGCTTTTCGCATTCGTCGGGATCGAACGCCGGGTTGATGACGACGTCGCCGATGATCTCGACCATTTCCTCGAAATCTTTCGAGAGGCAGATCGCCCGCAGGAAGAATGTGTTGCTGCCTGATCCGGTGGATAGGCTGGCGCCCATTCCCTCGAGCTGAGCGGCCAGCTCGACCTGCGACCTGAGTTTTGTGCTTCTGCCCCAGAGGCTTGCGGCGAAGCTGGATATGCCGCTTGTGGCTGTCGTTTCGGCCCGGAGCCCGGCGAGGAAGTATAGCTCGAATGCCACGACGGGCACGTTCGGGTTTCGCTTGAGGAGCAGCGTGAGGCCGTTTTTCAGCGTGCTCTTCTGCACGGGGGTCGCCTCGAGTGCCTCGGGCAGGCGGGCTTCGGGCGGGCCTTCGCCTTTCGGCTCGACGATGGTGAGGCAGAGCTTGTCGTCGGAGAAATACTCGTTGGCGACTCGGCGGACCTCCTCGGCGGTCACGTCTTTGATTCCGGCGACGTAGCGCGCGTCGAAATCGGGATCGCCGGCGCTGAGGTAACTGCTGACAATCGACCTTGCCTGCGACCCGATCTTCTCGCTGCCGTAGATGTGGTTTGCGGCGACCTGTGTCTTTACCCGCGCCAGTTCGGTTTCGTCCACCGGCTCGGTCTGGAGCTTCCTGATCTGCTCCTTCACCGCCTCGATTACTTCGTCCACGTTCTCCGCCTGTGGCACGCTTGTGAAGACCGTGAAGCGGCCGGCGTCGAAGCCCGGCGTGTAGGACCACGCGCTGATGCTCTGCACCAGGCTGCGTTCGTTCCTGATGATGCGCACGAGCCGCGAGCTTTCGCCGTGTCCGAGCACGGCCGCCATGACATCGAGCGGATAGAGGTCGGGATGTGTGAGCCGGACGGTGCGGCAGGACATTGTGAGCAGGGTTGTATTGAGATTTGCGAGGCTTTTTTTCATGACGCGCCGGCTTACCTGCTCGGGCTCCTTCGGCAGCGGAATGGCCAGGGCCGCGCCCCTCGGGAAGCCTTCAAAAGCGGCGCGGATCTTCTCGAGAACGTCGGGCCACTTGAAATCGCCGACGGCGACCACCGCCATGTTGTTCGGCACGTACATCCTTGCGCGGTATCGGCGGACGTCTTCGATGGTGAGCTTGGCGCGAACGTGATCATAGCCGATGATGGGGTACCTCACCGGGTGCACGCGGAACATGTTCTCGCCGGCCATTCTGAAGAGAACGCGGTCGGGGCTTGTGTATGTGCGCTCCGATTCGCGCTGCACAACCTTCATCTCGCGGTCGAATTCTTTCTCGGTTACCTGCGTGTTCACCATCCAATCGGCGAGCAGCCCGATAGCCGTATCGACGTCGGGCGCGGCGGTCTTGATGAAGTAGGAGGTGCTGTTTGTGGAGGTATAGGCGTTTGTCATGTTGCCGAGCGATTCGAGTATCGTGCGGGTCTCTTCTTCGGTGCGTGTTGTAGTGGTGCCGCCGCTCATCAGGTGCTCGAAGAGGTGCGATATGCCGGTGCCGAGGTATTCCTGCTCGTAGATGCTGCCGGTTTTGACGGTGACCTGAACGATCGCGACGGGTGCCGTGTGGTTTTCCTTGAGGAGCACGACCATGCCGTTGCTCAGATCGGCCTTGACCGTTCCTGAATCGGATACCGAGACGACGTCGACGGTCAGCTTGGCGCCTTCGCCCATGAAGATGTCCGCCGGCTTGCGCTCGTAGAAGCTTTCCGCGCCGAAGGCAAGCTGGGCAACTGCCAGGGCGGCGCAGGCGGCGGCGAAAGTGCGAGCGAAGTGAGGGCGTTCGGTACTGGCGATGTGGCGGTTCATTCTGTGGTTCTCCGACGAGGCGCTTTCATTGCCCGACTCATCAATTGTAGTCACACCTGCGGTCGTGTTTCAATGGTTTTTGGGATCTTGCGGTTCAATCCTCGTCGTCGGAATGATTCTATGTAGTTTTTGTGGGAGGAAAACTTTTGGTAACGTCCCAAAAGGGGAAGATTGATAGCAAAATCATTTGTAGCAGAATCATTAGGGGATGGTTTTGAGGGTGATGGTCTTGTGGTCCAGGTTGATCCAGTGGATTCTGTCCAAGCG
>JABMSA010000635.1 GCA_013202185.1 Planctomycetota bacterium | reverse complement strand
TGAGAGTCGGTTGATCGTACCACGTTCTGCACCAGAATCCTCCGGGAGAGGATCTACACGGGCAAAGTCGGCGAGCAGCTGGACAAGATGAAGAAGTACCGCAGCATCAAGCCTCTGGCTCCGGACAAGGGTGACACGCTGCACGTCAACTTCGCTCGATTATCGTGGCGCACGGAATTCCATTCGGGACTGTCCCCAGTTTTCCCCTTGGGTTCCAAACCGGGGTGTAAGAACGACAAGCTGGAACGCTTTCCTCGCGCCTGCTACCAGTCATCAAGAATTTCGGGTAGCCGTGATTCTAGTCGGCCCAGTTCAGCACAGTATTCATCGACATTGGGCGGCTCTTTGAATTCAATGGTGAACTGTACTGTTTCCTCCTTATCTGGGTCGAGTTCACACATTCGGTGAAGAAATCGAAACATTTGGAGTACACCGCCTCGAATTGGCTCAGCCCAGCCTAATTGCAGGCGATGAAGCTTCACGAAATCGTCCGGCGGAATGATGGCGTGAGATGATCGCTCAAATTCGACAGTTTCACGGTAGAAACGCGCAACTGCATCAACCGCTGCGAGTATGCGATCCGGCAAGGCATGCGACTCGGCAGAGGATTGCATGGACGACGGAAGTTGATGCAACAGAAGGAACTTGGCGGCTTCCAGCATCCGAGAGAGATTGTCAGTCCGGCTCTGCAACCAGCGGAAGTAGTCCATGAAGTCCCGCGGTTTTGTAGCGAGCACAAAGACGTTGCCGTCAAGCAGATCGCCGCATTCTCGATCGATGGGTGCAACCCGCTCCGCGAGGAGAGCTTTTGCAAGGGCGAATTCCCACTTCGGACGCTGCAGATGCGCGATCCGTCGTGCCTTTCGTGAGGTGCCTTCGAGACCCGGTGGGCAAAGATTGACGTAACGATACACCTGCCACGCTATCGCGCCGAACAAGGAAGACGCAAAAAGTGCGAGATAAGAATACCAACCGCGGGGATTGAATTCTAACAACTGAATCGAGGCCTCGCCAACTGTCCAGAGCGTACCGAATATGGCCGTTATCGCGCCGAGCAATTCGAGCGGGCGGCCAAAGACGCCCCGAACGTGATGCCACCACGTCTTGTGCGAAAAATGGAACACGCCGATCCGTTTCGACGATTCATCCATATCGTCGTGCATCCATCGAGGGTTCGAACTGTGCTTCATATGGTATCCGCATGTACCCGCACTTTGTGTCTCTCGCACAATAGGGGACAACGGCCCATCGGACACTTGAGCAATTAATTCTCTCGTTCCGACGCAAAGCGTCGCGGCAGCCCGTTCCCACGCGAAGCGTGGGAACGAGTAGCAACACGCATGATACCACAAGATCCGCAGAGCGGGACGCTGGCCCCCTGTGATGCGGGCATCAGGCCCAGCACTACCGTGTGAGCACTTACCATCGCGCCACAGGGTCAATGCCATGGGGTGACGAGGTGAATGCCTTGGGATCACGAGGTGAGTGCCGTGGGGTCCCAGGGTAGGTGCCTACACGGTAGCTCCCCGGAAAAACGCAGCTCTTGACGAGCCCGTTGCCGTAAGTCCTTCGCCGCGCGGCACTTGGCCGTTTCTGCGAAACTCGAATTCCCCGTCCAACAAAACAAATCATCGTAATCCTTGTGACAGAAAGGACTTAAGGCACATCGTCAGCCGTCGTCGTGGACAGTTGGACGCGCCAATTCGGCGTGTTTCCAGACCCATTCCGTCGGCGCAACTTCTTTGATGTTAACATCTTGGAAGCCGGCCTCAAGGCCATTTCTTGGCCGCGCCCGGGTTGGCGTTTTTTCCCGGCCCGGCTCACTCCACCGTGACGCTCTTGGCCAGGTTGCGGGGCTTGTCGACGTCCGGGCCGCGCAAGACGGCGATGTGATAGGCCAGAAGCTGCAAGGGAATGGTCGAGCAACCCCCGACGCCGGTAGCAGGAGAACGTCGCGACCAGGGCATGAAGCTCGCCGTCGTAGATTCGCCGTCGAGCCATGGGGGTATTATCTTAACGGAGGAGGATTTCAGCAATCCTCTTGTTGCTTCGCAACACCGACGATTTTCCGAAATCGTCGACGGCCATCGCCACGCCCGGTGCGCCCGGCGGGATCGGGAGATCAGCGCCGGGCGGTGACCATTTGGCCGGCGTCAGGCGAACGCGCTTTCTTCATCCGGAGCATAGCCCTCGCTGTCTGGGGCGCCGCAAGTGACGGGCTCCAGGTCGGGGTCCGGCGCGTCTTGTTTCCGCTCGGCGGCCAATCGCTCCAACATGGCGTTGAAGTCCTCGGCAACGTCCTTCCAGAAATCGCCTTTGCGAAGCCGCACCGGTCGAACCTCTTCACCCGCGGCGAGGCTCTGAACGGTCTTGTGGAACCGATACATCGGTCCGGTGAAGCGGTTGCTCAGCTTGACCGTATCCCAGACAAAGAGCGGGATCATGGCGAGCAGAACGACAAGGACGGGCGCAGTCTCCGCCAGGCCGTTGAGCATGAGTTTCGAAAAGGAGCCGAATAAGTCGCCGCTGCGCAAAACCTGCCAAAACGGCAGCACGATGAGCGCTACCGCAAAGAACAAGAGCCAGTGAAACACGATTCTTCGAATCAGGGCGCCTTGCACGGCGGAATCGATAAACTGCTTTTTGCGACGGGTTCTCATTTTTCACCCTTCTTCACGGATGGATTCCGTTTGTGTTCGGTAAAGCGGCACTGGAATGGTCTCCGGTTTTGGAGAAGGTCGGCGATCACTTCACCAACTGAACTCGATTGATATCAGCGGCAGCTAGCTCGAAAGCCTCTGTCAGCTTTTCCGTGAGCGTCGCCTCGCCCGCTCCGGTTGCGTCGAAATGGTTGCCGCCAGTGATGTCGGCAATGTCTTGCATCAGATCGAGGTCGGCGTCGTTCCCAAGGCTTATGGTATAGATGGTCACGTCGAGGCCTGCCGCGTAGCTGGCCATGGCCCGAGCGTACCCAGGCCCGTTCCCGCTGGGTTTGTTTGCGAGTCCGTCGCTCATCAGCACGATCACCTTGGTGACGTCGTCGCGAGCTGCGGCGCCGTACGTCAGATAATGCGCAGCGTCTCCGGTCGCAGCTCCGGTGCCCGTGTATCTGGTGTATTTACCCGCTTCGAGGTTGTCCGAGGTGAGCACCTTGTTCCTGAGATAATTGAATTGGGTCGTCAGCGCGGACTCCAGGACGCCGACGTTGTGATCGGCCGTCGGGTGCAATCCCGAGACGTAGGGTATGCCGGAG
>JABMSA010000634.1 GCA_013202185.1 Planctomycetota bacterium | reverse complement strand
GCTGGGCTGGGCGCTGGGCGCGGATGGAAGAGCCGGATCGAAGACCAGCCGTCGACATCAGCCTACGCCAAGGCTATGGCTGACAGGAGGCTATGGATGGGAAGGGACAAAGACGACGATTCGGGCGTCGAGACGATAGCGTGAACCAGGATTCGCAAGCAAACCAGCCGCCCATGACGTCTACCCCATGTACCCCGACCTGATCGTTTACCAGGTGTACGGCGGAGGTCACGACAACACGCTGGAGGCCTTCGTCTCAAACGTCCGCCGCTACACCACTAAAGTGGCAGGTCCAGCCGCACTTCGTGGACGTCTACGATGCCGCAAAGCGCCGCACCGTTACCGTTGCCCAGGGGCTCACAAACAGGCAGCACACCATCGAGATCATACCCAACGGCGACGGCGCCGTGCCCATCAAGGCGATTCGCGTGTTTCGCCCGCCACTGAGATAGCAGGACGTAGGGGTCTTTGGGACAATGCCGGCGCGGCCGGCCGGCCGGAAAAACCGGGCGTTTTCCCTTGAAAATTCCGGTCTTCGCGTTATCATTAAACATAGTCGAGAGTTCAGAAAACCGGAACGTTTAGCTCTTATGGAAGAAATGGAGGTGTCTATGCCGAGAATCTGTGTTGCTTTTGCTGCTCTGAGTGTTTGCATACTGGCTTCGGGATGTGGGGTTTCAATCGCGACGCACGAAGGCGTTCTGGCGGAACTCGAGAAAAGCCGGACGGACGTCGGTGAGCTGAAAACCAAAGTCGAGGAGGCGGAAGAGAGCAAGAAACTCGTTGAGGAACAATTGTTGGGACGAAACAAAGACCTCGCCGCCACGATCGAGAAATTGACGGACACAGTTGGCCAGGCAAAGAAGGAAGTGCAAGACATCAACAAGGATCTGCTGCAAGCACAGACGCTTCTCACTGCTGCAAAGCGTAAGGCAGTTGACGACCAGAAGCAGATAACGGCCGCCAATGCCAAGGCCAAACAGGCCGAAGCAAATGCCAAGAAGGCCAGTGCGCTGGCGGCGGATCTGATAGTCGAAAACGCCAAGCTCAAGAAAAACCTTGCCGAATCCGAGAGCCGCATCGAAAAGCTCCTCATTGAAGAGGAGCCGGCTTCGGCAACGGAAGATGCCGCTGCCGAATAGCGGGCAGGCCGTGTGCCGGTGCTGACGTATGGCAAGTGACATCCGGGGGCCGCCGAGCGGGGGGCGTTTCCCCCCCCCCGGCCCCTCGAGATGGTGCGCCGCGCCCGGCCGGCGCCTCACACGAACAGCCCCGCGCGGGCCGGCGGAATTGGCTTGATAAATCGCCGCGCGCGTCTATGATCATTATTGAGTAAGATATATTCCGTTCTGTTCGTATCGTTTTCTCATCGGGAGCAAGCATGTTAAAACTGCTCTGTGCCATTGCGTGTGTCAGTGTTGTTCTCACCGTTGCCGGTTGCGGCGTTCCTGCGGGAAAATACTCCGCCCTCGAAACAAAGTATGCCGAGGCCCAGGCCGGCAACGAGGCGGCTGAGAAAGATATACTGAAGCTCAACGAGGATCTCTTGCAGGCCAAGACCACGCTGAAAGAGCTGACAGCGGAAAAAGAGACCCTCGCCGACGAACGCGACACCCTCAAGGCTCGAGTGACGACTCTGACGGCCGACCTCGAGATTGCCAGGGGCGATGTCGAGAGAAAGACTCAGGCCGCCTCGCAAGCACTGGCCGAGCTGAAGACTGCTGAGGCCAGAATAATGACCGTGGAGGCCCACGAGGCACAGATCAACGCACAAATGGCGCGGGTAAAGGCCATCGCAGAAAAAATACAGATCGATCTCAAGACACTTGTGAAGACCCTCGACCCCAAGACCGAGGCAGCCGATCACCTGATCAACGCACCCCAAGCCATACCCATCCCAGTGGCCGCACCCCCGGCACCGTAGCTGATTCATTCGACAGCCCACCGCCACTCGCACGATCAATCCGCCTCACGGCGGATTGTTTTTTTCCGGCTTCCGTGTGGGTGAATGGTGAATCGGTGTCGTCCTCGTCCTCGATCTGTATTGATTCGGAGATGGGCATTGCTCTTTGCCGTGGAAATGAATGTACTTGTGATTATCGTGGGAGGGAAACTTTTTGCGTATATGTTTGGCGTCGCCCAAGATGACACATCTTGTCTCTGG
>JABMSA010000006.1 GCA_013202185.1 Planctomycetota bacterium | reverse complement strand
TATCGAACTTCACGTCGCTGTCGGCGCCGCCGACCACCTCGATCAGCCTTTCGATCGGCACTTCGGCGCGGCGGCGGATGATCGAGGAACGGATGCCGTTGTGCAGCTTGCGGAGTCGTTCTATGAGTTGCTCGGTTTGCATCCGTGAATCCTCAGACTGCGACAGACTTGCCGCTCTGCTTTCGCTCGGGGCTCTTTTTTTCGGCTTGAGTGTGTCGGAGGCTTGCGGCGATGAAATCACGGAATAGTGGATGGGGCTGGAGTGCGCGCGACTTGAATTCGGGATGGAACTGCCCCGCGACATACCACGGGTGACCCTGCAGCTCGACGATCTCCACGAGCTTGTCGTTGGGCGAGAGCCCGCTGAATGCCATGCCCTTTTCCTGGAACACGTCGCGGAAGCTGTTGTTGAATTCCAGCCGGTGCCGATGCCGCTCGTGCACGTTGGCCTGGGCGTATGCCCGCTGGGCAAGGCTGCCTTCGGTTAGATGACAGGGATACGAGCCCAGGCGCATTGTGCCGCCCATGTCGGTAACGCGGAGCTGCTCGTCCATATAGCAAATGACGGGATGCGGAGTGTTGACGTCAAACTCCATGCTGTTTGCTTTGTCCAGCCCGCAAACGTTGCGTGCAAATTCGATCACAGCGCACTGGAGGCCCAGGCAAATGCCCAGGAAGGGGATATTATTTTCGCGCGCATAGCGAATGGACTGAATCTTGCCTTCAATTCCTCGTGATCCGAACCCTCCGGGCACGAGTACGCCTCCGACGCCGGCCAGGAGTTTTTCGGCGCCTTTCTTCTCTGCCTCTTCGGCTTCGACGCGCCGCACGATCACGCGCGTATCGTTCGCGGTGCCGCCATGCGTGAGTGCCTCGTAGATGGACTTGTATGCGTCCTGGTGGTCGATGTATTTCCCGATCACGGCAATCTCTACTTCCCGCGACGGGTTCCTGAGCCGATCCAGCATCTGCAGCCAGGCGCCGATCGCCGGCTCGGGGCAGTCGAGGTGCAGCTTCTCGAGGATGATGTCGTCGAGGCCCTGATCAATGAACACACAAGGCAACTCGTAAACGAGATAAGGCTTCGCGAGGTCGAGTTCTTCGATGACCGCGCTCTTCTCGACGTTGCAGAACAGCGAGATCTTATCGATCATCTCGTCGGTCATCGGTTTCTCGGTACGGCAGATGAGTATATCCGGCTGGATGCCGATCTCGCGCAGCTTGCCGACGCTGTGCTGTGTGGGCTTTGTTTTCATCTCGCCGGCGGCGCGGATGAAAGGCACAAGCGTGAGGTGGATGAAGAGCACGTTCTCATGGCCGACGTCGTGCGGCATCTGCCGAATGGCCTCGAGAAACGGCAGGCTCTCGATGTCGCCGATCACACCGCCGATTTCGGTGAGGACAACGTCTACCCCCTCAACGGCCGGCCTCCTGACGCTGTCTTTGATCTCGTTGGTGATGTGCGGAATCACCTGCACGGTGCCGCCGAGGAAGTCGCCTCGACGCTCCTTGCTGAGCACTGCGTTGTAAATCTGCCCGGTAGTGAAGTTGCTGTCCCGGTTGGTGGTCGTGGTTGTGAAGCGCTCGTAATGGCCGAGATCGAGGTCCGTTTCGGCGCCGTCGTCGGTGACGTATACCTCGCCGTGCTGGTAAGGGCTCATTGTGCCGGGGTCGACGTTGAGGTACGGGTCGAATTTCTGGAGGGCAACCTTCAGGCCGCGGCTCTCGAGCACCATGCCCAACGCCGCGGAGGTCAGCCCTTTGCCCAGTGATGATACAACGCCGCCCGTGATGAAGATGTGCTTTGTCATTGTGCTGAGTCCGATGTTGTTTGCGCGCGAAAATTATTCACAAACCTTTCGTAGTCTTCGGGGGTATCAACGCCGATCGGCTCATGATGCGCAATGCCCACCTTTATCCGGAAGCCGTTTTCGAGTGCACGGAGTTGTTCGAGGCCCTCGAGCTGTTCCAGCGGCGATTTTGGCATCCGGGCGAACCGCATGAGGAAGTTGCGCCTGAAGCTGTAGAGACCAACGTGCAAGAGAAACGAGAATCCGCCGGTGAGAGCCCATTCTTCAAGCCTCTTGCCGCCGGGCAGCGGCGACCTCGAAAAGTAAAGCGCGAAGCCGTCGAGATCGGTGACCACCTTCACCGTGTTCGGATCCAGGAAGCGCTCGCGGTCGGCCGATCGCACGGCAAGCGTTCCCACGTGGGCGCGGCCGTCGGCGAGCAGCTCGGCCG